>JBHARQ010000072.1:0-39257 GCA_041831015.1 Simonsiella sp.
ATTGAGCCATTTGAATGAACAACATAAAGGCGACCGCTTGGTACGCGAAGAGTTTGGCGTGGACAATTCCGCAGGCAGCCGTTTGACTACCGCTCGCCAAGCCCCAGCCGAACGCAAAATGAGCGTTACCAACACCAACTTGGAATGGACAGGCAAAAATTTAGGTTTCGCTAAATCAGGTGCTGCCAATGTGTATCACATGATACACGGTCGCTGGTCAGCCGATGACGCAGGCAACGGCTACGCTGGCGGCTCACGCAACACAGGCGCAACCAAAACCAAAGTAGAAACCACAGGTGCAAATGTCAATTTTGATAGCCAAGTTCACGATAAAGTCTTGTTGAAATATGGCGTGAATTATCGTTACCAAAAAATTAAGCCGAATGAAATTTTCAACCCAAATGTGGTTTACCAACATAAACAAGATGTTGGCGTGTATGTGGAAGGCATTTCTGATGTAACCGATAAATTGACTTTGACCACAGGTTTACGCTACGACCACTTTGATTTCAAAGCCATGGACGGCAAAAAACGCAGCGATGGCGCAGTCAATCCAAGCGTTGGCTTAATTTACCAAGCCACACCTGAATTGAGTTTCAATGCGCACCACAATTACGCTACACGCAGCCCGCGTATGCATGACGCGCTGATGTCGCACGGTGCTGGCGGTGTGGTTTCCATTGCCAGCAACACCAAAGCCGAACAAGCGCGTAACACCGAAATCGGCTTTACCTACAAAAAAGAAAATTTTGGCGTAGAAGGCAGCTATTTCTGGCAACACATTAAAGACGCATTAGGCACAAACACAGGACGTGATAACCACGCTTGTTTAAATAGTCGTCCAAATTGCGGTTCGGAAATCATCAATGCTGGCACGGTGAAAAACAAAGGCTACGAGCTGACAACGTATTACCGCTTCCATAATTTGACCGCTCGCGCTGGTGTGGCACACAGCAAACCGCGTTTCTATGGCGACAATTTGAGCAGCAATCCTGAATACGCTTCGGCAATCGGTCGCACTTGGACGGCTTCGCTGTCGTATCGCTTTGACAAGCCGAATTTGGAATTGGGTGTACAACATCGTCAAGTGGAAGGCGTGAAAGCCGAAGATAACTTCTTTGTTGTGAATAACACCACTACCGCTGCCACCACAGGCAAATCAGGCTATGGCGTAACCGATATTACCGCCAACTGGAAACCGTTCGGCAACGACAAAATGAATGTGAATTTGGCAGTAAATAATGTGGCGAATAAATTGTATTATCCACATGGACAACGTGGCACATTCCCTGGGGAAGGTCGTCAATTCCGCGTAGGCATGAATTACACGTTCTAAATTTGGTCATTTAACCTTGTAAATGAAATCAATACGAATTGAATAGCATCATTGCTCTTAAATTTTATTGAGAATAATGTACAATCACATTTCAGGCTGCCTTGAAAATCTTTTCAGGCAGCCTGAAAGTAAATTTAACCCCAATTCATTTCATCATCAATCAAAGGAATTTTTATGAAACAATCACTTATTGCATTGTTCACATTAGCCGCTTTAACCGCTTGCGGACAACAAGCCAGCAACACCAACAACAACGCAGCCGCTTCGGCAACCGCAGCCGCTTCCAGCGCAGCACCTAGCGGCAAAAAAGATGACAAAAAAGACGATAAACCTTTGAAACCACATGATATTCAAGGCGAAAAAGTAACCGTTAAAACCACTCGCGGCGATTTCCCTGTGCCGAAAAATCCTGAACGCATTGCCGTTTACGATTTGGGTATGTTGGACACGCTGACGGCTTTGGGTGTGAATGTGGGCGCGACTGTGGACACGGTACGCATTGATTATTTGAAACCTGCGGTAGAAAAAGCGGCTGACGTTGGCACGTTGTTTGAGCCGAATTATGAAGCACTTAACGCATTCAAACCGCAATTAATCATTACGGGCAGCCGCGCCAACAAAGCCATTCATCAGTTGAATGAAATCGCGCCCACCATTGAAATGACGTCTGACACGAAAAATATGTTGTCAAGTTCCAAAGAACGCATCGACGCATTCGCGCAAATTTTCAACAAGCAAGCCGAAGCCGATAAATTGAAAGCCGATATTGACGCGGCATTTGCAGCCGCCAAAACCGCCGCGCAAGGCAAAGGCAATGGTTTGGTGATTTTGGTCAATGGCGGCAAGTTGTCGGCTTATGGCGAACAATCGCGTTTGGGCGGCTGGTTGCACCGCGATATTGGTGTGCCTGTGGTGGACGCGAGCATTAAGGAAGGCAGCCACGGTCAGCCGATTTCGTTTGAATACATTAAAGAGAAAAATCCTGATTGGTTGTTTGTGTTAGACCGTGGCGCGGCTGTGGGCGAAGAAGGTCAGGCAGCCAAAGATGTGTTGAACAATCCTTTGGTAGCAGAAACTACTGCTTGGAAAAAAGGTCAGGTAGTGTATTTGGATAGCGGCACTTATGTTGCGGCTGGCGGTGCGAAACAGTTGCAAATCGCCACCAAGCAAATCGCTGACGCAATGGGTAAAGCAAAATAAGTGATTGCAATCTAAATTTTAGAACGCGAACTTGTCCGTGCCGCGCCCTAAAAGCGTGGGTGCGGCGGCAAGACGCCGCGTTCCGCAATCAAAAAGGCAGCCTGAAAAGTGATAAGAGACTTTCAGGCTGCCTTGCAGTACATGATAAAAAATGGAGCGGCGACGGCTCGTCGCCAACTATTGAATTTCATCAAATTAAATTTATGATGTATTTAAAAAAATGGCGACGAGCCGTCGCCGCTCCATGTGGTGTTGATTTAAATAGTGGTTTTATTCGTCTCGCGGTTCATGACGCATGGGGCTATGCGACAACAATTCGTTAATCTTTTGAATATCACGCGAATTTTTTTGTATGGTAATAATCGCAAACAAGCATTGCGTAAACGCTAAACCGTAGAAACCTTTTTCGTTGAGCTGCAACTCGGAATTGTACAAACCCACCAGCAACAGCACCACCGCCAGCAACAACGCACCCCAACTAATTGAATAATACATTTCGGATACGGGCAAACCTTCGGCTCGGTCGCGTACGGTTTTTTGCAAACTAATCGCCGCGTACAAGCCCAATGCCAACACGGCAACGTAGAAACCTTTTTCGCTCAACGCCAACGTGTCCACCCGAACAATGCCGACCAAAAACGAAATCGCCCCAATCGCTAATACGCCCCAAGCCGCGCCTGTAAAGGCTGGTGTGGGTTTTAAATCTTCAATTTCTTGGCGTAAATTGCTCATGATTTGTTGTACTCCAAAATTAGAATAAATAAACAACAAATATGATAACATTTTTCAGGCTGCCTGAAAGGTCTGTTTTGCTCAACAAACATTTTTTGAAAATTTGAAATTATGATGTCCAACAAATCTCTTTATTTATTTTCCTTGTTTATCACGTTGATTTTATTTGTGATTAGCTTATCGGTTGGCGTGGCGAGTTTTTCGTGGGCGAATGTGTTTTCAGGCAGCCTGAACGATAGTTCGCAACTGATGTTGATTAGCCGTTTGCCGCGAACGTTTGCGTTGGTGCTGACGGGCGCGTCTATGGCGGTGGCAGGCATGATTATGCAAATTTTGCTGAAAAATCGGTTTGTTGAGCCGTCTATGGTGGGCGCAAGCCAAAGTGCGGCTTTGGGTTTGTTGTTGATGGCGTTATTTGTGCCGAGCGCGGCTTTGATGTGGAAAATGTCGGTAGCGGCGGTGGCGGCATTGGTGGGTATGCTGGTGTTTATGGCTTTGACGCGCAAATTGCCACCGACCGCGCAACTGTTGGTGCCATTGGTGGGGATTATTTTTGGTGGCGTGATTGAGAGCGTGTCCACGTTTATTGCGTATGAATATGAGATGTTGCAATTATTAAGCGTGTGGCAGAGTGGCGATTTTTCGGGCGTGTTGTTGGGGCGATACGAGCTGTTGTGGCTAACAGGCGTGATGGCGATTTTGGCGTATGTGATTGCCGACCAACTGACGATTGTGGGTTTGGGCGACACGGTGGCGGCAAATTTGGGTTTAAATCGCAACACGATTTTGTGGTGTGGTTTGATGATTGTGGCGTTGATTACGTCTTTGGTGGTGGTAACGGTGGGGAATATTCCGTTTATTGGTTTGGTGGTGCCGAATATTGTGAGCCGTTTGTTGGGCGACAAATTGCGAGCGAGTTTGCCTGCGGTGGCGTTGTTGGGGGCGGCGTTGGTGTTGTTGTGTGATGTGATTGGGCGATTGATTGTGTTTCCGTTTGAAATTCCTGTTTCTACGGTGTTTGGGGTGTTGGGGACGGTGTTGTTTTTGGGGATTTTGTGGCGACAGCCTGCGCGGTAGGGTTTCAGGCTGCCTGAAAGGTTTGCGCTCTATCGCCACGCAGGCGACTTACTTTTTAAAAAAGTAAGCCAAATAATATGAAATTCAATGTTTTTTTATGAAAATTAAATTTCAGGCAGCCTGAAAATTTTAAAACTTCAACACTTCGCCACTATTCGGCACAAATACCGCATTTAAGCCGTGCTGTTTCACAAAATCGCGCATATTTTGGCTAGACACGGTGGTGTGATTAACCGCGTCCATGTGAACGGTAACAATTTTGGCTTTTGGCATAACTTGGCGCATTTTTTTCACGTCTGCTGTACCCATGATAATACTGTCATTGAAATTTTGTAATTTAGCAAAACCAGTATTCATTACAACCACTTGTGGTTTGAATTTGGCTAATGCGTTTTCCACATGATAATTCCAAATCGTGTCGCCCACAATGTAAACCGTTTGGCTATCAGGTGCTTGCAACACCACGCCCATGGCATCGCCCGCCAATTCCGCCAGTTGTGGAATGGCGTACATTTCGTCCGTGCCGTGCTGTCCGCCCGTTTTGCTTAATTGCACATTGCCAAACGCGGTATGTTGTCCCAATACGCGAACATCTTTAAAGCCTTGTGCGCGAATGGTTTTCGCATCGCCTGCATTTTGCACAAATACAGGTAAATGTTTTGGCAATACTTTTTGGGCAACTTCGTCCCAATGGTCATCATGCGTGTGGGTAACAATAATCGCGTCCACGCCTTGAATAATGTTGGCGGTATTTTCAGGCAGGGGAATAACGGGATTACGCTGTTGGCTGTTTACCGTGCCTTCAAATCCAGCATACGCGCCTTGTGGGGCTAAATAGGGGTCAATCAAAAAAGTTTTGTCGCCAATTTTGATTTTAGCGGTAGCATTGCGAATGTGTTGATAAGAAACAGTGGGTTCAGCCTGTTGAACCGAGTTTGTCGTAGGCACAGCACACGCATTCAACACCAACGCGCCAACCAAAACCACAGGTAACATTTTCATTTTATTAACAAACATTTTATTCTCCAAGTGAAATTTAAAAAATGAAATTGTACAAATTGAACCACCTAGAAGACAGTTTATAATTCACGTTTTAGCCCCCAAAAACAGAGAAAATGAAAAAATTTGACGACAAAATCAGCCAAGCCATTTTAAAAAACTTACGCCACAATGCGCGAATGAGTTGGCAAGAATTAGGCAAAACCGTGCATTTAAGCGGACAAGCAACCGCCGAACGTGTGCGTCAAATGCAAGATGCAGGCGTGATAGACGGCTTTACTTTAAACGAAACCCGACCGCGCCATTACATCAGCGTGGTTATGCAACACACACGGTTTGCGGAATTTGAAAACTGGATTTGCCAAATTGATAATGTGATTAGCGTGGACAAAACCAGTGGCGAAACGTGCTATCAGATTGTTTATGCAACAGAAAGCATGGAAGAATTGGAACAATTTTTAACCGAATTATTAACCCACGCTGCGTATCGTGTGAATAGCACCATTCGGCGCGTGAAGTAATTTTTCAGGCAGCCTGAAAGAACTCAACATGACAAAAGACATCAAAAAAATCATCTTCTTAACGGTTATTTTACTGCTATCGTCTGCGCTGTTTTTTTGATTTGGCATGGATAAAATAATGACTATAAATGACTATATTATTTTGTTCTTACTAAATTTTTTAAATCAACACGAATTTTTAAAAGAAATTGAAAATTTTATTGCTCATCATGATATATCGGATATTCCAAGCAATTTTTATGATTGGATAGTGGACGATGAAATCAATCATTCCACGCTTATTGATTATCTCCAATCGCAATATTCTGATTTTTCGTTGAATGGGATTGAAACAGAAATTGTGTTGGCAAAACATTTATTATTGAATATAAAACAATATCTTGATGGAAATATTTCAGAGAGTGTTTTTTGCTACCAGTTTTCACAAGTGGAAGTGCATTTTTTCAATCATCAGCGTTTGTTTAGCAATGTTGTTTATTATCCTGAATGGTTGGGTAATTTATACGATGTTTGTGATTGGTGCGAAGAAACTGATTGGCAAGATGAGCAAAAACAATGGTTTCAGCAACAACTGTTACAACAAAGCAATATCATTCAAAATTGGCTGACGTTTAATGTTCAGGAAGCCTGAAAGAATAAACATGACAAAAGACATCAAAAAAATCATCTTCTTAACAGTTATTTTACTGCTATCGTCCGCGCTGTTTTTGACTTGGAACGCGCATGGTAGCTGGGATTTTATTTTGCCTTTACGCGCTAAAAAGTTGGTGGCGTTGCTGTTGGTGGCGTATGCGGTGGGCGTGTCCACGCTATTGTTTCAAACGCTGACCAATAATCCCATTCTCACGCCTTCGGTGTTGGGATTTGACACGCTGTATGTGTTTTTGCAAACGCTGTTGGTGGCGACTTTGGGCAGTTTGGGTTATACGCAGTTATCGTTGTACGGCAAATTTGGTTTGGAATTGGTGGTGATGATTGGCGGTTCGTTGCTGTTGTTTCAAATGCTGTTGCGACAAGGTGGGCGTGATTTGGCGCGTATGATTTTGATTGGCGTGATTTTTGGCGTGCTGTTTCGCAGTTTGTCATCACTGTTGGAGCGCATGATTGACCCCGAAGAATTTGCGGTGGCGCAAGCGAACACATTTGCCAGTTTCAATACGGTGAATTTGGATATGCTGACGATTGGTGGCGCGATTATGGCAATCAGCGCGGTGGCGTTGTGGCGTGAACGCTATCGTTTGGACGTGCATTTGCTTGGGCGCGACCAAGTTACGAATTTAGGCATTCATTATCAAAGACATACGTTGTGGATTTTGGTGTGGATTTCAGTGTTGGTGGCAACGGCTACGGCGGTGGTTGGACCTGTGAGTTTTTTTGGTTTGCTGGTGTGTGCGTTGGCGAATTATTTTTCAGGCAGCCTGAAACATGCGGTGCGTTTGCCGATGGTATTTTTGGTGGGCGCGATTATGTTGGTGGCGGGGCAAGCGATGTTTGAACATTTGCTGGGCATGAAAGCGGTGTTGAGTGTGGTGGTGGAATTTGCGGGGGGATTGGTGTTTTTGTGGTTGGTGTTGGGGAAGCGTAAGATTATATAATTAAACAGTTATTTTTATTTAATAGAACAAACATCATGACCAACCGCAAATTACTTTTCATTTTTTCCGCGATTTATGTCATTTTTGCCAATACGCTCACTTGGTATTTGCCCGAAGTTGAAGGGGCAACTTGGTTCATGTCGCTAGTATTAAGCGTGATTGTGCTGTTTATGCTTGGACGATTTGCACGTTTTGGACAAACCGATAATGCGAATCCAACCATTTTGTTTTATTTTTCATTGTTGTTGGCGGGTTCGGCAATTTGGAACGCGGTGTATTTATCGCAACATCAAGGTTTTGATGTGCCGTATTCGCAATTACACGTTATTCACAGCACCATGCCTGCTCACGCCAAAAGCACGGGTGGAAAATACAGCCGAGATTATTTTCCGCTCATAGATGAAACAGGCAAAGAACGCAGATTATCTTGTCAGCCATTGACTTCCTATGACGATTGTCATTTGGCTTATCAATTTGCAGGACAAGCGGTTACGGTGCGTTATCATCAAGATTTGGTGTATGAAATGCAGGTGGGCGACCAACGCATTTACGATTACGCCAAACAAAAAATCTTTTTTGAACAAGTTCTTGAAAAAGAAAAACGCCAAGCGTATCACACATTGTTTTGGTGTTTGATGTTGTATTGTGTGCCGTATTGGTTATTGTGTTGGCGTTGGCAACATTGGTGGGCAAACGCGCCTGTGTGGGATAAAGAAGCCGAATTTGCCAAACAACGTGGTACTCTGCAAGCACAATCGCCCACACTTATGACCATATTGCCATTTACGCTAAATACATTGATTTTGATGATTTTGTTGGCGTTATTGGTCAATTGGTTGTGGCAAATGGGAACAGCCATGCAAGTCATGGCAAGTGGCATAGCGGTGTGTTTTGTGCCGATGTTTTGGAGAAGATGTAAACGAATTGGGCGATTATGGCGTTGGTATCATGCACATCAAAACATTGTCGCATTGCCAAGAACATCATTACCGCGTTACGACATGACATTTGACAGTTGGCAAAGACGCAGTCGCTATTCATGGTTTACTTTGTGTGAATGTTTATTGGTACTGACTGTGTTTGCCAGTTTGATTTCGCAGTGGTGGCTGTTGGGCGTGTTGTTGATGGGCATAATGTGTTTTGGGACATGGCAATATGTTCGCCGTAGTCCGTCTGTGCGCTATCATGCCAGCGATGATGTGTTTATTTGCCACGATGAACAGCAACAAGAGCATTGTTATCCTGCATCACAATTTCAAGGTGTAGCGATGCGTGTATTTTCCGACAATAGTTTACGCATCATATTGATTAACAAAGAATTAGTTGATATAGACGATATTTGTGTGGATAAAATGCCCGAAGCAGTATTCAATCAATCTTGGTTTTTGCAACGTTTACAACAAGATGTGGCAATGGCAAGTGGTTTACCGATATTAAAATAAATTTTTATTGACTGAGTAATATAAATGATTGAAATCAAAAATGTATCTTACCAAATCGGCAAACAAACGATTTTAGACGATGTGTCGCTAAATATCCCACAAAACGGCATTACCGCGCTGATTGGCGCAAATGGTGCGGGCAAATCGTCTTTGTTGTCGTTTATGGCGCGATTGCGTCCCTTGACATCGGGCAGCATTGCCTACAATGGGCGCGATTTGGCGACCACGCCCACCGCCGAAGTCGCCAAAATGCTGTCCATTTTGACGCAAGAAAACAGCATTCACAGCCGTATTTCGGTTCGCGATTTGCTGCTGTTTGGGCGTTATCCTTATCATCAAGGTCGCCCAACGGATGAAGATAAACAAATTGTAGAACAAGCCATTGTGCAATTTCAGCTTGAACCGTTGGCACATCGTTATTTAACCGAATTGTCGGGCGGTCAGCGACAACGTGCTTTAATTGCCATGGTGTTTTGCCAATCTACCGAATATGTGCTGCTAGACGAGCCGTTGAACAATTTGGATATGTATTATGCGCGGAATTTAATGCAATTATTGCGCGAATTGACCCACGAACATCAGCGTACGACTGTGGTCGTGTTGCACGACATCAACCAAGCCGCCGCTTATGCCGACCATGTGGTCGCCATGCAAAAAGGTAAAGTGAAATTTGCAGGCAGCCCCGAAGAAGTGTTTACCGTTGAAAACATTAAAATTTTGTTTGATATGGACGTGGATGTGTTGGACTACAAAGGCAAAAAATTAATTGTGCATCATTTGTAATCGGTTGTGATTCGTCAGGAACGCGGCGTCTTGCCGCCGCACCCACGCCTTAAATCGTGGCAGCCGAACGTTTCGTGCCACCACCCAAAAGCGTGGGTGCGGCGGCAAGACGCCGCGTTTCTGCGTTCAATGATTTGAAATTTAAGGGCTTATCTGTGAAGGGTAGGGGGTATAAAATGAATTGTCATTAGTCTCTGGGGGCTAATGACATTTCATTTTACACTTGCTTTTGCATCAAAAATCGCCCACTTCCGCGTCAAAAATGCTCATCAGGTGTACAACCTGATTCGCATTTTTTCCTTGAATTGGTCGTTTTTGCTGACAAAATCAAGGTGCAAAATGAATTGTCATTAGCCCCTAGTCGTTTTGTTAAAAAAATCGTATAATTCTGTTCATTGTTCTTTAACAAAACTCATTTTTACGGGCTGCCAGTTTTCAGGCAGCCTGAACGTTTTTTACGAAAGTTTTTCTCATGAGCACTCTTAATCCTGCCCTGAATACGGCATTTAAAGCGGCGCGTAAAGCAGGCGATTTTATGATTCGCGCGTCTAAAGATTTATCTAATATTCGTGTGGATAATAAGGCATTTAATGATTTTGTGTCGGACGTGGACAAGCACGCTGAAGCGATTTTGGTCAATGCGATTCAGGAAGCCTATCCGCATCACCGCATTTTGTGCGAAGAAAGTGGTGTGTTGGGCAATGAACAATCTGATTTTGAATGGATTATCGACCCATTAGATGGCACAACCAATTATTTGCATGGACACCCTCAATATGCCATCAGCATGGCTTTGTTGGAAAAAGGGGTGTTGAAAGAGGCTTTGGTGTATGCGCCTGAACGTAATGATTTGTACACGGCTTCGCGTGGACAAGGGGCGTTGTTGAATGACCGCCGTATTCGGGTGTCTTCGCGTTTTGAATTACCGCATTGTTTGATTGGTACGGGTTTTCCTGTGGTGAATCAGGATGTGTTGCCGACTTATTTGTCTATTTTGCAGGAATTTTTGCAGAAAACGGCTGGCGCACGTCGTGAAGGGGCGGCGTCTTTGGATTTGTGTTCATTGGCGACGGGGCGATTTGATGGTTTCTTTGAATTTGGTTTGAAACCTTGGGATATTGCGGCTGGTGCGTTGATTGTGCAGGAAGCTGGTGGCATTGTAACGGATTTTGCTGGCGAACAAACGTGGTTGGAAACGGGTAATGTGGTGGCTGCCAATCCGAAAATGTTGGCGCAAATGTTAAAAGTGATTGGTAAACATATTTAATTGAATTTTTGTCAGAATGATAAATGAAAACGGATAGAATGGTGTTCTATCCGTTTTTTTTTGTTTTCAGGCAGCCTGAAAATTTAATTTAATTTAAATTACGCCACTTGCGTTTGATGTTCATCGCCCACGCGCTCACGAATCGCGCCCAAACGGTAAACGGTTTCGCCTTGTTCGGCAAAGAATGTTTCGGCTTTGTCGGCATTTTCAGGCGACACAATCACGACCATGCCCACGCCACAGTTGAACGTGCGATACATTTCTTGAGTTTCCACATTGCCCGCTTGTTGTAACCATTGGAATAATTTGGGTAATTGCCAAGATTTCGCGTCAATTTGTGCCACGCAATTTTCAGGCAACACACGCGGCACGTTTTCGGTAATGCCGCCACCTGTAATATGCGCCATGCCTTTGATTTCAAATTCTTTTAATGCTGCCAACACAGGTTTCACATACAAACGAGTGGGCGCGATAATCGCTTCACGCAAGGTTTTGTCGCCATCAAAAGGCGCGTCCAAATCGGGATTATCACGCGCCAAAATTTTGCGTACCAACGAATAGCCGTTGGAATGTGCGCCATTGCTCGCCAAACCCAACACAATGTCGCCAGCTTTGATGTTGCGACCATTGATAACATTGGCTTTTTCCACCACGCCCACCGCGAAACCTGCCAAATCGTATTCGCCATCGGGATACATGCTCGGCATTTCGGCGGTTTCGCCACCGATTAAGGCGCAACCTGACTGTTCGCAACCTTCGGCAATGCCTTTAATCACGTCTGTGGCGCGTGCTACGTCCAATTTTCCGCAAGCGAAATAATCCAAGAAAAACAAGGGTTCTGCGCCTTGCACCAAGATGTCGTTTACGCTCATCGCCACCAAGTCAATGCCGACTGTGTCGTGTTTGTCCCACTCAAACGCCAATTTTAATTTCGTACCCACACCGTCTGTGCCGCTGACCAGTACGGGATTTTGGTATTTGTTGCTGATTTCTACCAGCGCACCAAAACCACCTAAATCGCCCAATACTTCGGGGCGCATGGTGCGTTTGGCAAAGGGTTTGATGTTTTCAACGAGTTGGTCGCCTGCGTCAATATCAACGCCTGCATCGCGGTAGCTGAGTGATGTTTGGGTCATAATCAATAGTTCCGTGTTAAAAATGGGATGGGCTGCTCATAATAATGTGCCACCACCCAAAAAGAGTGGGTGTGGCGGCGATACGCCACGTTTCTGGCATCACCTGAAACCTTGTTTTCAGGCAGCCTGAAAGGATTTTGAGGGCTTTATTTTACTTGATTTGACTGTTTTTTGCATGAATTGATTTGTAAATGGATTTGTAAGTGCTTGTAGACGATTTGATTTATATTAAGATGTTTGGATTTGTTCCACACAGTACCGCGAAAAGGGGTATAATCAACGCCGTTTCATTCGGGGCAACACGTGGCGATGCTTGATGTGTTGTTGTCCTGCGTGTTGAAATATTCCCTGAAACTTACTTAGCAAGGAGCTAAACGCAATGAGTTCAATCATTGACATCGTAGCGCGTGAAATTTTGGATTCGCGTGGTAACCCAACTGTAGAATGTGATGTGCTGCTGGAAAGCGGTGTAATGGGTCGCGCGGCTGTGCCAAGCGGCGCATCAACTGGCGAAAAAGAAGCCTTGGAATTGCGTGATGGCGATAAATCTCGCTACTTGGGCAAAGGCGTTTTGAAAGCGGTTGAGCATGTAAATAATGAAATCGCGCAAGCGTTGATTGGCATTGATGCCTCTGAACAGGCTTATATTGACCAAATCATGATTGATTTGGACGGTACGGACACCAAATCTCGTTTGGGTGCGAATGCAACATTGGCAGTTTCTTTGGCGGTGGCGCGTGCGGCGGCTGAAGATGCTGGTTTGCCTTTGTATCGCTATTTGGGCGGTGCAGGTCCGATGGCGTTGCCTGTTCCTATGATGAATGTGATTAACGGTGGTGAACACGCTAACAACAGCTTGGATATTCAAGAATTTATGATTATGCCTATCGGTGCGAAAACGTTCCGTGAAGCATTGCGTTGTGGCGCGGAAATTTTCCATACGTTGAAAAAATTGTGCGACAGCAAAGGTTTCCCAACAACTGTGGGTGATGAAGGTGGTTTTGCGCCAAACTTGAACAGCCATGAAGAAGCGTTGCAATTAATCGTTGAAGCGATTGAAAAAGCAGGCTATAAAGCTGGCGAAGATGTGGCATTGGCTTTGGACTGTGCGTCTAGCGAATTCTACGAAAATGGTAAATATCATTTGAGCGCAGAAGGCAAATCTTACACCAGCGAAGAATTTGCGGATTATTTGGAACAGTTGGTTGATAAATACCCAATCATTTCTATTGAAGATGGTATGGACGAAAATGACTGGGCTGGTTGGAAATATTTGACCAAAAAATTGGGCGACCGCGTTCAATTAGTGGGCGATGATTTGTTTGTAACCAATCCAAAAATCTTGGCTGAAGGCATTGAAAAAGGCGTTGCCAACGCATTGTTGGTAAAAGTCAATCAAATCGGTACGTTGAGCGAAACGTTGAAAGCGGTTGATTTGGCAAAACGCAATCGTTATACCAGCGTGATGAGCCATCGCTCTGGCGAAACGGAAGACAGCACCATCGCTGATTTGGCGGTTGCAACCAACTGTATGCAAATCAAAACGGGTTCTTTGAGCCGTTCTGACCGCATGGCAAAATACAATCAATTATTGCGTATTGAAGAAGAATTGGGCGAATCTGCATACTATCCAGGTGTGAATGCGTTCTATCAATTAAAACGCTAATTTATTGATTTAACCGAAAAATAGGCTGCCTGAAAACTGATTTGGTTTTCAGGCAGCCTGTATTAACATAACATCAATAGGGCATGGATTGCCCAATCAAATAACACTCAAGCAGGTTACAATGAAATTAATTAGTATTGGTTTGGCAGCCATTTTGCTGGGTTTGCAATACCAAATTTGGTTTCACAAAGGCGGTTTGCGGACACAGCATGAAGTGATGCGACAAAAAGCAACTGCCGCCGAATTACAAAATAAAGAATTGAGCGACCGTAACGCCGCACTCAAAGCGGAAGTTTATGATTTAAAAAATGGTTATGAGGCGGTAACGGAAATTGCCCGTCAGCAATTACATTATATTCAATCGGGTGAAACGTTTTACAAAGTTTCGCCATAATGGGTAAGCTGTTTTCAGGCTGCCTGAACATTCACAAAGGAAAATCAGATGAAAATCAGCACTCAATTTGATGCAGGTTCGATTATTGTCAAAGACTTATCGTCTCCCGATAATATTCGTTTGGCGTTGCGACCTGATAATGCGTCTGAATTTGCGCAATGGTTTTATTTTCGCTTGCAAGGTGCGGCATACACGCGTTGCACCATGCACATTGACAATGCGGCGCAATCCGCCTATCCCAAAGGTTGGGAAGATTATCAAGCGGTGGCATCATATGACCGCCAAAACTGGTTTCGCGTGCCATCGCGTTATGAAAACGGCGTGTTTACGATTGAACACACTCCATTGGCAAACAGCATTTATTACGCCTATTTTGAGCCTTATTCACACGAGCAACATTTGAATTTACTCGGCGAAGCGCAAGGTAGCGGCTTATGCCAAATTGACGATTTGGGCAGCACCGTTCAAGGGCGCGACATCAATTTATTGACTATCGGAAGCCAAGCCGAAAGCGATTTAAAAATCTGGGTCATTGCCCGACAACACCCAGGGGAAACCATGGCAGAATGGTTTATGGAAGGCTTGTTGGCGCGACTGCTTGACCCACAAGACCCAACCGCGCGCGCCTTGTTGGATAATGCCACATTTTACATTGTGCCGAATATGAATCCCGATGGTTCATTTTTGGGTAATTTGCGCACCAATGCGGCAGGCGCAAACCTCAACCGCGAATGGCTTGAGCCGACCCTAGAGCGTAGCCCCGAAGTCTATTATGTGCGCGAAAAAATGCACCAAACAGGCGTGGATTTATTCCTTGATATTCATGGCGATGAGAGCATTCCCTATGTCTTTGTGGCAGGTACCGAGGGCGTTCCGAATTACGATGAGCGCGTGGCATTATTAGAAGACGTGTTCAAAGAATCGTTTCAGGCTGCCTCGCCCGATTTCCAAGATGAAATGGGCTATGAAAAAGATTTGCCCAATCAAGCCAATCTATCATTAGCTACCAACTATATTGGCAATCAATTCAACTGTTTGGCATTCACGCTGGAAATGCCGTTTAAAGACAATTTGAATTTGCCCGATGATGATTTTGGCTGGAATGGACAACGCTCATTGCGTTTGGGCGAAAGCGTGTTGAGCGCGATTTGGGCGGTATTGCCCCATTTACGCAGCGAATAATGCGACAGGCTGTCTGAAAAATTGATATTCAGGCAGCCTGATTTTTCAGCGCAAATCGTTGAGCGGCGAGAGCGTGGGTGTGGCGGCAAGACGCCACGTTCCCGTTTCAAACCATCATTTTCATGAAATGAACAGGACGTGGCGTTGCGCCGCCACACCCACGCTTTAGAGTGGTTTCCCCAAAAGTGAGTGGTCAAAATGCGCTGGACAGGTGGGTGATTGTCTTTTTTTTGCAAAAAAATCATTTATTTCAATCCAAACACTTATCAAATTATGCAAATTTCTTTACAATACCACCGTTTTAATTCATTTTATTTCAATAAGGCTATCACTTATGTCTATGCAAATTACCGATTTGCTCGCCTTTGGCGTAAAAAATAAAGCATCTGACTTGCATTTATCTGCAGGTTTACCGCCGATGATTCGTGTTCACGGTGATATTCGCCGCATCAATCTGCCTGAAATGAGTGCGGAAGATGTCGGTAATATGATTAGCTCTGTGATGAATGATTTGCAGCGCAAGAATTATCAACAAAATTTGGAAACTGACTTTTCGTTTGAATTGCCCAATGTAGCACGTTTCCGTGTGAATGCGTTTAATACCAATCGTGGGCCTGCTGCCGTATTCCGTACCATTCCAAGTAAAGTATTGACTTTGGAAGAATTGAAAGCGCCACGCGTGTTCCAAAAAATTGCGGAAACACCACGCGGTTTGGTGTTGGTAACAGGGCCAACGGGTTCGGGTAAATCCACTACGCTGGCAGCGATGATTGACTATGTGAACCAAAATGAGCCTGCACACATTTTGACCATTGAAGACCCAATCGAGTTTGTGCATCAATCTAAAAAATCATTGGTGAACCAACGTGAATTGCATGAACACACCCACAGCTTTGCCAACGCATTGAAATCGGCATTGCGTGAAGACCCTGATATTATTCTGGTGGGCGAGATGCGTGACCCTGAAACCATTGGTTTGGCATTGACTGCCGCCGAAACGGGTCACTTGGTATTCGGTACCTTGCACACCACCAGCGCAACCAAAACCGTTGACCGTATTATTGACGTGTTCCCAGCAGGTGAAAAAGAGATGGTTCGTTCCATGTTGTCCGAGTCATTACGCGCAGTAATCGCGCAAACGCTGTTGAAAACGAAAGATGGTAAAGGTCGTGTGGCAGCGCATGAAATTTTGATTGCCAATCCTGCGATTCGTAACTTGATTCGTGAAAACAAAATTGCACAGATGAACTCGGTGCTGCAAACAGGTCAAAGTCATGGTATGCAAACGCTTGACCAATGCTTACAAGATTTGGTAAAACGTGGCATGGTATCGTTGGAAGTGGCGCGTTCTAAAGCAGCCAATCCAGATATGATTAATTAATCTGAATTTATTATCACACTATTTTTTAGGCAGTTTTGGCATATTCAGGCTGCCTGAAAAGCCCATTTCAAGAGACACGAAATTATGAATAACCAACCTCCTTCTACCGATGTAACATCTCTGTTGGCTGGTTTAGTCAATGATTATAAAACGAATCACCCTGAACTGGCTGCGAAAGAACGCGCACAAGCCCGCCAAGCTGCGACTGATTTATTAGCACGGTCTGGGGGGGATGCTGCTGCGCCTTTGCCTGTTGAGGCGGGAAATATGATGATGGGCGCGGCATTGCACCCGTTATTGGAAAAAATGGCGTTGGAATGCGAAAAGCGTCAAGCATCCGATATTTTTATCAGTGCAGGTTTTCCGCCATCATTTAAAATCAATGGCGAATTAACACCCGTGCCATTAAAAGCACTAAACGCGCAAGACACGCAAACATTGGTGTATTCCACCATGATGCCTGAACAACGCGCCAAATTTGATAAAGAATTGGAATTAAACTATTCTGTGCAATCTGCTAGTGGTATTCGTTTTCGTGTGAACGCGTATCATGAGCAAGGTCGTGTGGGCATGGTATGGCGTCGCATTACCACCAAAATTTTGACGGTAGATGATTTGCAATTACCGCAAGGTTTGAAAGATTTGGCAATGCAGCCGCGTGGTTTGCTGATTTTGGCAGGGGCGACGGGTTCGGGTAAATCAACGTCTATGGCGGCGATGTTGGATTGGCGCAATAAGCATTCGGCAGGTCATATTGTTACTATTGAAGACCCTGTGGAATATTTGCATAAGCCAATTAAATCGATTTTCACGCAACGTGAATTGGGTACAGATACCAACTCTTGGTCTATGGCGGTGCAATCTGCGATGCGTCAAGCCCCAGACGTGGTCTGCGTGGGCGAGGTGCGTAATGAGCATACGATGGAATATGCGTTGCAACTGGCGCAAACGGGGCATTTATGTATTTTCACGATTCACGCGAATAATGCGGTGCAAACCATTGAACGGATTATGAACTTCTATCCTGAAGAACGCCATCAACAGGTTTTGATGGACTTGGCGTTGAATACGGTGGGGATTATTGGTCAGCGTTTGGCGCGTTTGAAAGAGGGCGGTCGGACGGCAATTGTGGATTTGTTGATTAACACGCCTGCGATGCAAGACCATATTTTCAAAGGTGAATTGATGGAATGTATGGCGTTGATGAATCGTTCGCAAACCGATGGAATGCAGACGTTTGACCATGATTTGTTCCGTTTGTACACGGAAGATAAAATCACTTATGATGAGGCGTTGCGTCAAGCGGAATCGGTGAATGACTTGCGCTTGCGGATTAAGTTGTGGGAAGAAGGCAACGCGCAAGAGCATGTGTTTGACCGCGTTAGTGGTTTGAGTTTGCAATAATTTTTTGGTTGCGCCCAGTAGCCGCAAAACGAAGATGCGTTTTGCGGCTATCACGCATTTTAGGGTGTTTCGCGGATGGTTTCGTGCCACGGGTTTTGGCGTGGGTGCGGCGGCAAGACGCCGCGTTCTGGCGAAATGATGCAATAAAAATGATTTTAAGCAAAAAATATTTCAGCCGTCATTCCCGCGAAGGCGGGAATCTATATTTAAACAAATGTTTATTGAATTAATCAAAGATGAGATTAAATTTGCAAATGGATTCCCGCCTTCGCGGGAATGACGATTTTGTGGCATTGTTTAGGTAATATGTAAAAGGAAATGGAAGATGAATTTTTCTTTGCCATCATCATCGGGGCAGGTGTTTCATAGTGCGGAACATTTGCCTTTGATTGTTTATTTTTATCCAAAAGACCATACGGCAGGTTGTACGACGGAAGGTTTGGATTTTAATCGCTTGCTGCCTGAATTTCAGGCGTTGGGCTATACGGTGGTGGGGATTTCGCGCGATAGTGTGAAGACGCATCAGAATTTTTGTAGTAAACAGGGTTTTCAGTTTGAATTGTTGAGTGATGTCGATGAGTCGGTGTGTCAGCAGTTTGAGGTGTTGAAACCGAAAAAGTTGTATGGCAAGGAATATGTGGGCATTGAACGCAGCACGTTTGTGTTAAACAAGCAGGGCGATGTGGTGCATGAGTGGCGTAAGGTAAAAGTCGCTAATCATGCGCAAGATGTTTTGAATACGGTTTCAGGCAGCCTGAAAGGTTAATTTCATGAATACAAATCATATTTTACCACCTGCGATGTTGGGTATTTTGGGTGGCGGTCAATTAGGCAGTATGTTTACGATGGCGGCGAAAACCATGGGGTATCGGGTAACCGTGCTTGACCCCGACCCGAACGCGCCAGCCGCGCGTTTTGCCGACCGCCATTTGTGCGCGGCATTTGATGACCAGCAAGCGTTGGCGGAATTGGCGCAATGTGCGGCAATCACCACCGAATTTGAAAATGTGAACGCGCAATCCATGATGGATTTGGCGCAACACACGCGCGTGTCGCCGAGCGGTGAATGTGTTGCCATCGCGCAAAATCGCGTGTTGGAAAAATCGTGGATTCGCAAAGCAGGTTTGCAAACCGCTCCTTATCAAGTGATTGAAAAATTAGAAGATATTAGCGAAGAAAGTTTGCCCTATTTATCAGGCATTTTGAAAACCGCCACTTTGGGCTATGACGGTAAAGGGCAAATTCGCGTTCACACTTTGGACGAGTTACGCGCTGCGTTTACCGCGCATGGCGGCGTGTTGTGCGTGTTGGAAAAAATGGTGGATTTACGCGCCGAAATTTCCGTTGTCGTGTGCCGCCTGAACGCGCAACAAATGACCACGTTTGACCCTGCCGAAAACATTCACGAAAATGGCATTTTGGCGTATTCCATCGTGCCTGCACGGCTGCCTGAAACCTTGCAACAGCAAGCACGACACATGGCGATGCAGTTGGCAAATGAGCTGGATTATGTGGGCGTGTTGGCGGTGGAAATGTTTGTCGTGGGCGACGCGCAAGAATTGGTGGTCAATGAAATCGCACCACGTCCGCACAATAGCGGGCATCATACCATAGATGCTTGTTTATCCAGCCAATTTGAGCAGCAAGTACGTTTGATGTGCCATTTGCCGCCAGCCGATACGCGCTTGTTGCAACCGTGTTGCATGGCGAATATCTTGGGCGATGTGTGGGGCGCGGATGGCAGCGAGCCGAATTGGTCGGCGGCGTTGGCGCAACCGCAAACCCATCTCCATTTGTATGGCAAAACCCAAGCGCGAGTAGGGCGCAAAATGGGACATTTGACGGCGGTCGCCGAGACAGCCCATGCCGCGTTTACATTAGCACAAAGCATTCATCAGCAACTCAAAAAATAAATCAGGCAGCCTGAAAACACATTTGCAGACATTCATTTGCCAGAACGCGGCGTCTTGCCGCCGCACCCACGCTTTTAGGTGCGTGGCGCGTTTTCTGTTCGCGCTCCGTAGAACGGTCGGTCGGATACTGGTATCCGACACAATCCTTTGATTTCAAGTCATGGTTGAATTCAAGAATCCGACCGACCGTTCTATGAAAAACGCATCGTTCCGTGCCACGCACCTAAAAGCGTGGGTGTGGCGGCAAGACGCCACGTTCCGTCTGTCATTAGCCCCTTCGCGTTTCGGGCGCGAACCTTCATATAACCCTTATCCCAACATGAAATCCCCACTCCCCATCAAAGACGGTATCAAGCCCAGCTATCTGATTTTGCCACACGACAAAACATGGCACGACCAACCATTGCTTGCGTTTCTCTGCGCCCAATTTCCGTTTGTGAGCGAAACCGCGTGGCGCGCACGGTTGAATAGCGGCATGGTCGTGAATCAGCATGGCGAGCCACTCAACGAACACACCCCCTTTATTTCAGGCAGCACGATTTATTATTACCGCGAAATCAGCCGCGATGACGAACCGCGCATTCCCTTTGACGAACACATTTTATGGATAGACGAGCATCTGATTGTGGTGGATAAGCCTCATTTTTTGCCCGTTACACCAAGTGGACGTTTTTTGCGCGAAACGTTGCTGACTCGCTTACGTTTGCGCCCTGAATTGCAACATTTGAATGTGGCAAACATCACGCCCATTCATCGTTTGGACAAGGACACGGCGGGTGTGATGCTCTTGTCGCATCAGCCCGATAGTCGCGCTGCTTATCAAACGTTGTTTCAAAACAAGACGATACAGAAAACTTACCATGCGCTTGCACCCACGCGAACCGATTTGACTTATCCTTTATTGGTTCAATCACGATTGGTGCGCGGCGACGATTTTTTCCTCACACAAGAAGTGGCAGGCGAACCGAATGCGCATACCATTGTGAAATTATTGGAACAGCGTGGTGAAATCAGTTTGTATGAATTGCAACCGCTTACGGGCAAAAAGCATCAACTGCGTGTGCATATGATGACATTGGGTATGCCATTGTTAAATGATGCGTTGTATCCTATCGCTCAATCGGCTGGCACGGAAGATTATGATAAGCCATTAAAATTATTGGCAAAACGAATTGAATTTACCGACCCAATTTCAGGCGAGCGGCGTGTATTTGAAAGTCAATTTAGTTTATAACTAGAAATGGTGGGGTTGATGGTTTCCACCGTTTTTGCAAAGATTTCAGGCTGCTTTTCGGTATATGGCTATTTTAAATGAACCACTTACCATCACGACGGGCGCAGCGTGGGTGCGGCGGCAAGACGCCGCGTTCCCGATAATAAACTGAAATGGAGGGGGCGAGTGCTTTTGTTAATCCGAAATAATTGCTATAAACTTTGTTTTAAATCAAATAATTATTTATTTTTCAGGCTGCCTGAATGTTGTTTTCTGTATGATTTGCATGATTTTTTGTTAGAATATGGTTAATTTCTGCAAAATTTTTCTCCTGATTATTGCAGACTCCCTGCATTTATCTCAATTCCCTTTCATTAACATGAGGATTCTATTATGGCTATTGAACGCACTATCTCTATTGTAAAACCTGATGCAGTTGGTAAAAACGTGATTGGTAAAATCTACGACCGTTTTGAAAGCAATGGCTTGAAAATTGTTGCCGCCAAAATGAAGCATTTGAGCCGTGCGGAAGCGGAAGGCTTTTATGCCGTTCACAAAGAACGTCCTTTCTTTGGTGAATTGGTTGATTTTATGATTAGCGGCCCCGTGATGATTCAGGTATTGGAAGGCGAAAATGCGGTTGCAAAAAACCGTGAAATCATGGGCGCAACCAATCCTGCTAATGCAGACGCTGGCACGATTCGCAAAGATTTCGCCGACAGCGTAGGCGAAAATGCGGTTCACGGTTCAGACAGCGTAGAAAATGCAGCGATTGAAATTGCTTACTTTTTCGCCGTAACTGAAATTTATCCACGTACTCGAGGATAATCATCATGATATTGCGTAGATGGAAAGCAATCCCATGGGTGTTATCATCTGCGTTGGCATTAGTAGCGTGTGATGGTACACACCAAAGTCAAAGTGCTCAAAAATCTGCCGCCCCAGAAAGTCCTTCCAAAGCGGCATCCACTGAACACAAAGTGGCATCTGGTAAAGTGTATCGTGTCATTACGGAAGATGTGAAACCGCCCCTCATTACCTATGTTTCGGGCAAACCAACAGGTTTTGAGTATGATGTTTTGCAAGCGATTGCTGAAAAGCAAGGGCTGACTTTTGAATATGACATCACCACTCGTGTGAATTTATTACCCAGCATTGTAGATGGTAAAGCAGATATTGCTGCGGGTGCCATTACCATTACCGAAGAACGTGCCAAAATGGTGGATTTTAGCGACCCTGTTTTGGATTACACCACTGCTGTGTTGGTCTCTAAAAAATTAGCTGGCGCAAAATCGATGGCTGATTTAAGAGGCAAGCAAGTGGCTTCGCGTAAAGGTACGGTGTATGAGCAAATGGCAATTGATGAATTAGCCGATGCCAAAGGTGATAATATTCGCTATTACGATAGTGTTTGGCTACAAGTCAAAAGTGTTTTAAATGGCACGGAAGAAGTGATGTTGGGTGATAGCCACATTTTGGAATACTATATTCAGCAGCATGGTAATGAACAAGTGGCTTTTGTAAAAGGCATTCCATTTCCAAAAGAAAGCTATGGTTTTGCCATCAAAAAAGGCAATACTGAATTACAAAAATCACTGAATGAGGGCTTGGCAGCCATTAAAGCCGATGGCACTTATGATAAAATCCGCCAAACTTATTGGCAGAAATAAGCTTCAGGCAGCTTGATTGATGCAATTGTGATTGCAGAATTCAGGCTGCCTGAAAAATGTTTTTTGCAAACTCACTTATTTTCAATATAAAATATATTCTTTATCTTATCATTTCATTTTCCCATTTTCAGGCTGCCTGAAAATGCTTTCCAAAAATATTAAAGAAACACACATGAAAACCAATTTGCTTAATTTTGACCTACCCGCTCTTACCGAACATTTCGCGCAAATGGGCGAAAAACCGTTTCGCGCCAAACAAGTGATGCGCTGGATTCATCAAGGTGGAGCGGAAAATTTTGAGCAAATGACCGATTTGGCAAAAACACTACGCGCTAAATTGGAACAGCAAGCCGTTGTCGGCATTCCCGCTTTGATGGCAGCGCAAGAATCCAAAGACGGTACGCGCAAATGGCTATTGGACGTAGGCACAGGCAATGGCGTAGAAACCGTGTTTATTCCCGAAACCGAGCGCGGCACGTTGTGTATTTCTTCGCAAGTGGGTTGCGCGTTGGAATGCACATTTTGCAGCACAGGGCGACAAGGTTTCAATCGCAATTTGTCGGCTGCCGAGATTATCGGGCAATTATGGTGGGCAAACAAAGCCTTGGGCGTTACCCCAAAAAATGAACGCGTGATTTCCAATGTCGTGATGATGGGCATGGGCGAACCGCTGGCCAATTATGATAATGTGATTACGGCTTTGTCTATTATGTTGGATGACCATGGCTATGGCTTGTCGCGCCGCCGTGTTACCGTGTCCACATCGGGCATGGTACCGCAAATGGACAGGTTGAAAGAAGACATGCCTGTGGCGTTGGCGGTGTCGTTGCACGCGTCTAATGACAAAGTGCGCGATGAAATTGTGCCGCTCAACAAAAAATATCCGCTTAAAGAATTGATGGCAGCGTGTCAGCGTTATTTGGTGAAAGCACCGCGTGATTTTGTGACGTTTGAATATGTGATGCTAGATGGCGTCAATGACAAACCCGAACACGCGCGTGAATTGATTGAATTGGTCAAAGACACGCCATGCAAATTTAATTTGATTCCGTTTAATCCGTTCCCCAATTCGGGTTACGAACGTTCTAGCAATAAAAATATCAATATTTTCAAAGAAATTTTGATGGAAGCCGATTTGGTTACCACCGTTCGCAAAACGCGTGGCGATGACATTGATGCCGCTTGCGGACAATTAGCAGGACAAGTCAAAGACAAAACCAAACGTCAGGAAAAATGGCAACAAATTTATTTGGAGACAAATCATGTTGAATCATAAATATTTTATGTTATTTCTGCTTTCAGGCAGCCTGATGTTAGGTGGTTGTGTGGCAGATAAAAAAGCCAGTTCATCGTCCAGCTATGAACCTGCCAAATTACGCGGACAATCCAAAAAAGAACAAAAACAAGAAGCCACACGCATCAAAACCGAGCTTGCGATTGCTTATATGACCAGCGGTAATTTCCGTTTGGCAATTCAAACCATTGAAGATGCGTTGAAAAAAGATGATAGCTACGACATGGCTTGGTTGATTCGCGCTCAAATTTATCAACATTTAAAAGTATTTGATAAAGCTGAAGACAGTTTTAAAACCGCACTAAAATTAAGCCCAAACAGCGCAGAAGTGAATAATAACTATGGCTGGTTTTTGTGCAGCCAAATGAATCGCCCCAATGATTCGATTGAATATTTTAACAAAGCGTTAGCCGACCCTGCTTATCCAACACCCGAAATTGCGTATTTAAACAAAGGCATTTGTCATGCCAAAATGCAGCAGTTTAATTTGGCAGATGGCTATTTTGAACGCGCTTTGCAAATGAATTCGCAATTTTCGCCTGTGTACAAAGAACGCGCTCGCGCCTTTATGTTGGCAGATAATATCAAAGAAGCCGACCGTTTATTCCGCCAATATCAAAGTATGATGCCCAAATTAAATGCTGATGATTTATTATTGGGTTGGAAAATTGCCAAACATCAAGGTTTATCACAAGCGGCATTGGAATATGAAATGCAATTAAAACAGAATTATCAATATTCTGATGAATTAAAAGCGATTACATCAGGCGATTTAGACAGCGAATTTGGCGCCACTTCTGCGGAAGAAGAAACGCAAGAATAATTATTAAGATAGGAAAATCATTATGATAAACAATTTATTAGAAACCAATGATACGCCACCAAGCGATTTATCAACCACCAATGAATTGGGGGCAGAATTACGCCGTTTGCGTGAACAAAAAGGTTTGAGCATCAAAGATGTAGCAGACCGTTTGAAATTGCCAGCGCGTCAAATTGAAGCGTTGGAAAATGGTTTGTATGACGGGCTGCCTGAACCTGTGTTTATTCGCGGTTTTTTGCGTAGTTATGGGCGTTTTTTGGATATGGACGAGGCGCGTTTAACCAGTTATCTTGACCATATTGCTCCTTCTACCACCACCAAAACGAATTTTAATCAAAATGAAGCGCAGCATGAATTGAATTTTAGTAATTCAACCGTGAAAAAAGCATCGCCCAAATGGATTGGTGCAGTAGTTGCATTGGCGGTTATTGGTGCGGGTGTGTATTTTTGGCAAGTAAAATCCAATGAAGAAAATGAGAAACAGGAAAATATTTCCACCATTCCTGTTGAAAGCGGCAATGTGACGCCACCGAATTTAAATACCGATAATTTGATTACCAAACCGATGACTGCCAGCGATACCGCAACCGAAACGGTGGTTGCCAGCGCGGTAATGACGCAAAATAATCAGGTGATGACACCAGCGAAACCTGCTGCACCTGCTGCCGTTGGCGTGGCTGGCGAATTGGTCATCAGCAACAAACACCGCACCATGCTGACGGTAACTGATGTGAATGGCAAGGTTTTGATTAACAAAATTGTACCTGCTGCCAGCGAATATCGTTTTAAAGAAGGTGCGCCATTTGAAGTGCGTATGGGCTATGCGGAAGGTGCAACTGCCAGCTTTGCAGGTACGCCGATTGATTTGGAAGCGCAGCAAAAAGATGGTAAATCAGTTGCATTTACCGCAGGTGCAGCACCAAAACCTTAAATGTGAAATCATCATGCAAATGGATGTATTGCATGATGATTTCTTGTTAGTGGTTGAAGACGTTTCAGGCTGCCTTTCGGTACGCGACAAAAAATGGGAATGGGAACATTAAAAGTTTTGCGCTCTGTCGCCGCGCAGGCGACTTACTTTTTAAAAAAGTAAGCCAAATGATAGGGCTAGGGGCTAATGATATTTCAGAAACCATGACCACGGGCGCAGCGTGGGTGCGGCGGCAAGACGCCGCGTTCTGGCAAATATTCAGTAACTGTTCCAAAAAAAGTGTCGTGTACGAAAGGCTGCCTGAAATTGAGTCAGCCATTTTGTAATGAATTTAATACGATTGAGAATAATATGACGTCTCGTATCACGCGCCGTAAAACGCATCAAGTACAAATTGACCACGTTATCGTGGGTTCAGACCACCCCGTAGTCGTGCAATCGATGACCAACACCGACACCGCCGACGCCATCGCCACCGCCAATCAAGTGAAAGAATTGGCAGATGCAGGCTCGGAAATGGTACGCATTACCGTGAATTCGCCCGAAGCCGCCAGTAAAGTGGCTGAAATTCGCAGCCGTTTGAACGACATGGGTTGTGCCGTGCCGTTGGTGGGCGATTTCCATTTCAATGGCGAGCGTTTGCTGGCTGAATTTCCCGATTGCGCCCGAGTCTTGTCCAAATACCGCATCAATCCGGGCAATGTCGGCAAAGGCGCGAAAGGCGATGAAAAATTCGCCTACATGATTCGCACCGCCGCTGAATACGACAAAGCGGTTCGCATTGGCGTGAACTGGGGTTCGCTAGACCAAAGTTTGGCGAAAAAAATGATGGATGAAAATTTAGCGTCCGCCACGCCTAAATCGCCCGATGAAGTGATGAAAGAAGCCTTGATTGTGTCGGCATTGCAATCGGCACAAAAGGCGGTGGAATTGGGGCTGCCTGAAAACAAAATTATCTTGTCATGCAAAGTTTCCAATGTGCAGGATTTGATTGAAGTTTATCGTGATTTGGGTTCGCGCTGCGATTATCCGCTCCACTTGGGTTTGACCGAAGCGGGCATGGGCAGCAAAGGCATTGTGGCATCTACGGCTGCGTTGTCTGTGCTGTTGCAAGAAGGCATTGGCGACACCATTCGCATTTCGCTCACGCCTGAACCGAATGCGTCTCGCACGCAGGAAGTGATTGTGGGACAAGAAATTTTGCAGACTATGGGTTTGCGTTCCTTTACGCCATTGGTGACGGCTTGCCCTGGTTGTGGGCGCACCACCAGCACCGTGTTCCAAGAATTGGCGCGTGATATTCAACAGTATTTGCGCGAACAAATGGTGGTGTGGCGTTGGCAATACCCTGGGGTGGAAAGTTTGAATGTGGCGGTGATGGGTTGCGTGGTCAATGGGCCAGGCGAGAGCAAATTAGCGGACATCGGCATCAGTTTACCGGGGACGGGCGAAACGCCTGTTGCGCCTGTGTATGTGGACGGCGAGCGCAAGGTTACGCTGAAAGGCGACAATATGGCAGCCGAATTTCTGCAAATTGTGCAGCAATATGTAGAAGAAAACTATGGCGAAGGCGGCAAAAAACGCGCCACGAAAAAAATTGTGCCGATTCAATCGGTTTAATTGGATAACAACATTCAGGCAGCCTTTCGGTACACAATATTTCCCGAAAGGCTGCCTGAATATTTGCCAGAACGCGGCGTCTTGCCGCCGCACCCACGCTTTTAGGTGCGTGGCGCGGAACGGTGTGTTCTTCGTAGTATTGGTTGGACATTTAGGTTGTAGGGGCGGATTTCATATCCGCCCTTTGTGAAATGTCGAAATCCGAGTTTGCGGAAAGGGCAGATATGAAATCTGTCCCTACGAAATCGTTTAAAATCAGTATGATAGTTGTAGGTTGGGTTGAAAACCCAACTTGATGATTTTTGGGGTTTCTGTTGGGTCTGCGACCCAACCTACCACTCTACGGAGTACAAAACGTTCCGTGCCACCGCCCTAAAGCGTGGGTGCGGCGGCAAGACGCCGCGTTTCGCCATTAAAAGTGAATGAGTCAATACCCAAAGGCAGCCTGAAACCTGAAAAGACTGTATCAACAGCTTTATTTCAGTTAAAATCCGTTAAAATTTTTTCCCTTAATATGAGAAATATCATGTCCCAATACGTTTACTCCATGTTGCGCGTGAGCAAAGTTGTTCCGCCACAAAAAACCATTATCAAAGACATTTCCCTATCTTTTTTCCCTGGTGCGAAAATTGGCTTGCTTGGCTTGAATGGCGCGGGCAAATCCACTGTATTACGCATTATGGCGGGCGTGGATAAGGAATTTGAAGGCGAAGCCGTGCCTATGTCTGGCTTAAAAATCGGCTATTTGCCACAAGAA
Organism: Simonsiella sp.; assembly: GCA_041831015.1. GTDB lineage: Bacteria > Pseudomonadota > Gammaproteobacteria > Burkholderiales > Neisseriaceae > Simonsiella. Next base: position 28,337 of record JBHARQ010000072.1, read on the forward strand.
CCCGAATTAGACCCCGAAAAAACCGTCCGCGAAGAAGTGGAAAGTGGCTTGGGCGAAGTGGTTGCCGCACAAAAACGCTTGGAAGAAGTGTATGCCGCTTACGCTGAACCTGACGCGGATTTTGACGCGTTGGCGGAAGAACAAGCGCGTTTGGAAGCGATTATTTCGGCTGGTTCGTCTAGCGGTGGTGGCGCGGAACACGAATTGGAAATCGCGGCAGACGCTTTGCGTTTACCTGATTGGGACGCGAAAATCGGCAATTTGTCGGGTGGCGAAAAACGCCGTGTGGCATTGTGTAAATTGCTGTTAAGCAAGCCCGATATGTTGCTGCTGGACGAGCCGACCAACCATTTGGACGCGGAAAGTGTGGAATGGTTGGAGCAATTTTTGGTGCGTTTCCCCGGTACAGTCGTTGCCGTTACCCACGACCGCTATTTCTTGGACAATGCGGCAGAATGGATTTTGGAATTAGACCGTGGACACGGTATTCCTTGGAAAGGCAATTATTCGTCTTGGCTGGAACAAAAAGAACAGCGTTTGGCAAACGAAGCCAAATCCGAAGCAGCACGTATCAAAGCCATGAAACAAGAATTGGAATGGGTGCGCCAAAACGCCAAAGGTCGCCAAGCCAAATCCAAAGCACGTTTGGCACGATTTGAAGAAATGTCTAATTACGAATACCAAAAACGTAATGAAACGCAGGAAATTTTCATTCCCGTAGCCGAGCGTTTGGGTAATGAAGTGATTGAATTTGTGAATGTAACCAAATCATTTGGCGACAAAGTGTTGATTGATGATTTGAGTTTTAAAATCCCAGCAGGCGCGATTGTGGGCGTGATTGGCCCTAACGGTGCAGGTAAATCCACCTTATTCAAAATGATTTCGGGCAAAGAGCAACCCGATAGCGGCGAAGTAAAAATTGGTCAAACCGTGAAATTATCATTGATTGACCAAAGCCGCGAAGGTTTGGGCAACGATAAAACGGTGTTTGATGAAATTGCCGAAGGACGCGATATTTTGCAAGTGGGGCAATTTGAATTGCCAGCGCGTGCATATTTGGGGCGTTTCAATTTCAAAGGCAGCGACCAAAGCAAAATCGTAGGCAATTTGTCGGGCGGTGAACGCGGTCGTTTACATTTGGCGAAAACGCTGATTGCGGGCGGTAATGTGTTGTTGTTGGACGAACCGTCAAACGATTTGGACGTGGAAACTTTACGCGCTTTGGAAGACGCTTTGTTGGAATTTGCAGGCAGCGTGATGGTGATTTCACACGACCGTTGGTTCTTGGACAGAATTGCCACGCATATTTTGGCGTGTGAAGGCGACTCTAAATGGGTGTTCTTTGACGGCAACTATCAAGAATACGAAGCCGATAAAAAACGCCGTTTGGGCGAAGAAGGTGCGAAACCGAAACGCATTAAATATAAACCTGTAACGCGTTAATTTAAGCAGAAAAGCAGCCTGAAAATAGCATTTTTATTTTCAGGCTGCCTGAAACTTAAATTCAATCCTAAAAGGCACACAAAAAATGAAAAAATTTACATGGTTGATTTTGTCTTTAAGCATAACGCTTGCCGCGTGTTCGCCATCGGATAAACAGGCGAATACGCAACAATCTCCCGTTGCAGCCTCTTCTATTGATATGAATCAGAAAGCCAAATCAGATGTTGCCAAAATATACGCTGCATGGGAACAAGCGGATTTACAAAATTTAGAAAATAGAAAAACACAATGGCACAAACAATTAGATAATGCCAAAACCAATGCTGATATCAAAGCTGTGTTTACTGAACAAGTAAACTTTTACCGTAACGCAGAACGCATACTCCAATCACTGAAAATGGAAAGTGAGCAAGGCAAAAAGGTTCATCAGCAAATACTGCACGGCTTTTCAGGTGTGCGTGGTGTATTGGAAGAAGTGGAAAAGGTCAATTTTGAACAATCTGCTGGTGTTAATAAAATGAAAGCATTAACACCCAAATTGGAACAATCTAGTCTAGAAGTGATGCAAGGAATGCTGGCATTAATAGAAATGATGAAAGCCAATGGGATAAAACCAAATCGTGATGATGAAGCATTATTTAGGCAACAACTCAATGATTTTAAAAAAGATATGAAATCAAATCAATAATCTATGATTTTATTTTCAGGCTGCCTGAATCATTTTTTTAAACACAAGGATACATCACAATGAAAAAATCTTTACTCTTACTCGCCATGCTAACCGCCTTAAGCGCGTGTTCACAATCAGAAAACACGACCGCGCCAGCGCAAACAGCTACACCAGTTGCCAAAGAAACTTCCTCCCCATCTGGCGATGCAGGCATTTTGAATTATAAAGAAAAATTGGATATTGCCAAATTGGGCTTGGCTTTGCAGCAATCGGGTTTGCAAGAAGGTGCCAAAAAAGAGGCGGAGTGGAATCAACGTTTGAATACCGCTCAAACGAATGCTGATTTGCAAGGCGTGTTTGCAGAGCAATTAAGCTTTTATCAAAAAGGGGAACAAGCCTTGCAGCCCTTGCAAATGGAAAGTGAACAAGGCAAGCGCGTTCATGAACAGATGTTGCGTGGTTTTTCGGGCATTCGAGAAGTGTTGCAAACCATCCAATCGCTGAATTTTGAGAAACCCGAAGATGCGGTCAAAGCCAATGATTTAATGCCCAAAATTAAGCAATACGGCATGGATGTGATGCAAGGAATGCAAGGTTTTGTGGAATTGATGAAAGCCAATGGCATGAAACCCGATGGCACCAGCGAAGCAGAATTTAAGCAAAAAGTGAAAGAATTTGAAGAGAAAATGAAGAATTAATCTTTAATTTTTCAGGCAGCTTTTCAATACGCGGCATTGTTTGAACGATGGCTGCATCTTTGCCAGAACGCGGCGTCTTGCCGCCGCACCCACGCTGCGTCTGTTGTGATGGTTGGTGGTACTTTGGTTGTTTTGCGCTCTATCGCCGCGCGGCGACTTACTTTTTAAAAAAGTAAGCCAAATAACAGAGCAGATTTTATGTCCTTCGCAAACTCGGATTTCGGCATTATTTCACAAAGGGCGGATATGAAATCCGCCCCTACAACCGAAATACCCAACCAACACTACGAAGAACACACCGTTCCGTGCCACGAGCCTAAAGCGTGGGTGCGGCGGCAAGACGCCGCGTTCCGTAACCTTTCATACTATTTTAAATGGCAAAGCAGCCTGAAAACGATGGGAATTTGTTTTCAGGCTGCTTGCTGATTTGTTTCTTATTCCTCTTCGGGAATGCGCTCAATTTTCACACGTTCAATTTTATGACCATCTTTTTCAATCACTTGGAAACGCCAGCCATGAAATTCTATCGTGTCGCCCACTTCAGGCAAATCGCCCAAAGTCTCCAAAATCAAACCTGCTACGGTGTGGTATTCCGCATCTTCCGCTTGTGGCGGTAAATTCAGTTGCGGTGCCAATTCCACATATTCTAATGCGCCATCAACGGTTAAGTGGTCGTCGGAATGTTCTTGCAATGCGGGTTCGTCTTGGCGTTCAAATTCTTCGGGGAATTCGCCAGCGATGGTTTCCAGCAAATCTTTCATGGTTACCATGCCCAGCACCGCACCAAATTCGTCCACAACCAACGCGTAATCTGCACTGTGTTTTCTAAATAATTCAATCGCTTGTAACGCAGTCGCACTTTCAGGCAGCATGAGCGGTTGTTTCAAGGCAGCCTGAATATTGAGTTCATTGTGTTCCAGCAGTTGCGCCAACAAATCTTTTTTGTTGATGTAACCCAAAGGTTCGTCCACGCCTGCTTTGCCCACTACCAACATTCTGGAATAGGGCGTGGCGATTAATTTGGCGCGTTGCTCATCTTTACTTTGTGAAATGTCCAAACGCTCAATGTCGCTGCGCGGAATCATCACGCCAAAAATCGGGCGTTCTGCCAAAGTCAATACGCTGCGAATCATGGATTTTTCATTTTCTTCAAAATGCTCATGGTCGTTGCTGGGGTTGCCATCGGTTGCCAACAGGCTTTCACGAATGCCCATCATGCCCAACACGTTTTCCGCCGTGCGTTGTCGCCACGAGCTGCCGATGTAATCTTTTCGTTTCGTATTTTTTTGTGAAACCTGATTGAAAATTTCAATCAAAATAGAGAATCCAATCGCCGCGTACAAATAACCTTTCGGAATATGATAATGGAACGCTTCCGCGATCAAGCTAAAACCAATCATCAGCAAAAAGCCCAAACACAACATCACCACCGTAGGGTGTTTGTCCACAAATTCCGTCAAAGGCTTACTGGCTAAAATCATCACCGTCATGGCAACCACCACCGCAGCCATTGCCACCACAATGTGTTCCACCATTGCCACCGCCGTAATCACGCTGTCAATGGAAAAGACCGCATCCAACACCAAAATTTGCACCACCACGCCCCAAAACGCCGCGTGTTTTTTCTGACCATCGGCAATTTTAAAGTGATTCACCCCTTCCAAGCGTTCGTGTAATTCCGTTGTGGCTTTGTATAACAAGAAAATACCGCCGCCGAACATAATCAAATCTTTGCCCGAAACATCTTTGCCAAATAATTGAAATAAAGGTTCGGTTAGCGTCATAATTTTTGCCATAAACGCCAGCATCACCACCCGAATGCTAACCGCCAAACTCAAACCCAAAATCCGCGCACGGTCGCGCAAAGACGGTTTGACCTTGTTTGCCAAAATCGCCACAAACACCAAATTATCAATGCCTAAAACCACTTCCAAAATCAGCAACGTTGCAAAACCAATCCACGTTTGCGGTTCGGCAAGCCAGCTTATGTCCATTGTATTGAATTCCTCTGAATAAAAAAGTTAAAAAAATCATGTTCCAAAAATGCAACAACAGGCTGCCTGAATCAACGCGCCAATGCGTTTCAGGCAGCCTGAAAATAACTGTGTTGTAAAACCCAACGTTTCGGGTCATTCATTGCATTGATTTAGGGAAATAAAGATAAATTAAGTTTAACAGTTTGCCGATAAAATGTAAAATCAAGAGACTTATTACATAATCCACGAAAGGCGGTTACCATGAACATACTCATTTCCAATGATGATGGCTATTTAGCACAAGGCATCAGCATTTTAGCACGCGTTGCAGGCGAATTTGCCAATGTGCGCGTGGTTGCGCCCGAACGCAATCGCAGCGGCGCGAGCAATTCCCTCACACTTGACCGCCCCTTGAGCTTTCGCAGCGCAGAAAACGGCTTTTACTATGTTACAGGCACGCCCACCGACTGCATTCACATTGGCTTACACGCCTTGCCCGATTTCAAACCCGATTTAGTCATTTCAGGCATCAATCACGGCGCGAATATGGGCGATGACACCCTCTATTCAGGCACCGTTGCCGCCGCCATGGAAGCCTATCTCATGGGTATACCAGCCGTTGCCTTTTCCCTCAATTCCCACGATTTCGCCCACTACGCCGAAACCGCCGAACAAGCCGCATGGATTATCCTGTCCCATTTACTCAAAAATCCACCGATTGCACCCGTATTATGGAATGTCAATATTCCAGCTGTCGCATCGGACGAATTACAAGGCTACCAAATTACCCGATTAGGACGTCGCCATCATGTACAAAACGTGATACCATCAACCGACCCACGCGGCGCGCCCATTTACTGGATTGGCGCGGCTGGCGAAGTATCCGATAACGAAGCAGGCACCGACTTTGCCGCTTGCGAGCGCGGCTTAATCAGCATCACACCGCTACAAGTTGATTTAACCGCATATGGACAAATGGACGATTTACGCGAATTCTGGCGTGGCATGTCCGTATAAGTACCTGTATATGAAGCGGAACGCGGCGTCTTGCCGCCGCACCCACGCTTTAGGGTAGTGGCGCGGAACGGCGCGTTCTTCGTAGAAATTTTTCGCAGGGGTGGATTTCATATCCGCCCTTTTGTTATCAAAAATTTAATTGATTATTTTCAAATCATTGCACAATTAGAGCGAATATGAAATCCGCCCTACGTTCAAGAATACGAGCGAATCTTGCCCATGAGACAAATGGATAGGAAGTTGATACAGAATACCCATCGTTTTTCAGGCTGCCTGAACTGTCAGGCAAATTAAAAGGGCGTATAATGGCACCATAATCAAAAATTCAACCATTATTTTTCATTGGAACACTCGTTAGGAACTACGATCATGTCAGAGCCAACCAAACCACAACCATCTGAACCCAAAGAACAAGTTATCCAACTGTATAAAAAAGCCGAACGCATTCACCCGAAAAAAGCCGATGGTAAATATGCCAATATTCGCATTTTTATGATTATTGCCACCCAGCTTTTTTTCTATGGGATGCCGTGGCTGATGTGGGACGACCGTCAAGCGGTATGGTTTGATTTGATGGGGCGTCATTTTTACATTTTTGGGCTGGTGTTGATGGCAAATGATTTGCTGTTGCTGACGGGCTTGATGATGATTTCCGCGTTTGGTTTGTTCTGGTGGACAACGATTGCGGGGCGTTTGTGGTGTGGCTATTCTTGCCCACAAACCGTTTATACCGAAATCATGTTATGGATTGACCACTTGGTAGAAGGCGACCGCAACAAACGCTTGAAATTAGATAAAGAACCTTGGAATGCGCGTAAAATTCGCATTAAATTAACCAAATATCTGCTGATTTTTGTCGTGGCGGCTTGGACAGGGATTACCTTTGCAGGCTGGTTTACGCCGATTCGTGAATTTGTTCCAGCCATTTTCCAAGGCACGGCTGGCAATGTGGCATTGGGAACCGCATTTGTTTATGGTTTCGTAACATGGCTGTTTGGACACATTATGCGCGAACAAGTGTGTTTACACATGTGTCCGTATGCCCGATTCCAAAGCGCGATGTTTGATCACGACACCCTGATTATTTCCTACGATGCCGCACGTGGCGAACCACGCGGTGCGCGTAAGAAAAACGTTGCCAAAGAAGACACCCAATTAGGCGATTGCATCAACTGTATGGCGTGTGTGCAAGTCTGCCCAACAGGGATTGACATTCGTGATGGCTTGCAATACCAATGTATTGGCTGCGCAGCGTGTATTGATGCGTGTAATGAAATCATGGATAAAATGAATTATCCGCGTGGCTTGATTCGCTACACCACCGAAGCCGTATTAAACAAAGAATACACCGATGCCGACATCAAAAAACGCCTATTGCGTCCCAAAGTGGCGTTATACGGTAGCGCATTGATTTTAGCCATGATTGGCTTGCTCACATTTGGCTTTACCCGCGATACGCTAAACGTGGACATTATGAAAGACCGCGCCGTGATGGCTCGCATGAACAAACAAGGGATGTTGGAAAACACCTACCGCTTACGCTTGACCAATGCCAGCGAACATCCACAACGCGTACAAGTGAAAGTGGCTGGTTTCAAAGACATTCGCTTAACAGGTATGCCAGAACAAGGCGTTTTGGTACAAGGCGGTGGCAGCGAAATGGTAACGGTACAAGTTGCCACGCAGCCTGAATACGCGCGTAAAGGCAGCCATCCGATTGAATTCACATTTGAATATTTCCCAGACAAAGAACCTGACAACAAACGCGAATTAAAAGAAAAAGCCAGCTTTATTGGCGAATAACCAAAAAATACAATAAAATATCAGGCAGCCTGAAACACCCAAAGGCTGCCTGATTTATTAGGGAACGCGGCGTCTTGCCGCCGCACCCACGCTTAAAATCAGTGGCAGCCGAACGATACGCGACTTTTTCTAACAGGAATCCCAATCATGGGCGCACTTGCACAAATCCACACCGCCATGAGCGAAAACGACTACCTTGCCCATTACGCGCAACACCCTGATGGCAAATACGAATACATCAATGGCGAAATTTGGGCGATGGCAGGCTCTTCTATTCCGCACAACATCATTACGGGCAATGTGTTTGTGGCGTTTCATCGCCATTTGCGACAAACCGCTTGTACGCCTTATATGGAAAGCATTCAGGTGCAAGTCAAGCACAATTATTATTATCCCGATGTGGTGGTGAATTGCAGCGAAAATACAGGTTATATCGCCCAAAAACCGATTTTAATTGTGGAAGTTTTGTCCGATAGCACACGCAAAACCGATTTAACCTTAAAATTGCATGACTACAAAAATATTCCCACTTTACAAGAATATATTTTGATAGAACAAGATTTTATGGCGGTTACCGTGTATCGCCGAGCGCAAAATTGGCAAGCCACGACTTACATTGCCGCCAATGAAGTGATTGTGCTGGATAGCATTGATTGCCGTATGAGTGTGGCGGATATTTACGAAACTGTTGTTTTTGATGAAAAATAAGTTTTCAGGCAGCCTGAAAAGTGATATTTAAAGTTGTATTTTTAATTTTATAATTTAACGTGAATTCGGGATAAGTCTTTATTTACTTCATTGGTAATAAAGACTTTTTCCCAAACATAAGCGGTTTGTAGGCAAACAGACAATAGGCTGTTAAACCTGAAATCAGATTCAACAAAAAACCATATTCAGAACGATGTCGGGTATGCTCAATTTGGCAAAGATTTTTTAGTTGGTCAAAAATGGTTTCTACAAAACCACGTTGTTTGAGTAACTTAACTTGTTCAGGCGTATGATTTTTTGGTTTCATATTTTTTCTTGCCCCTGTGAGTAAAGTAATGCCATATTCCTTTTCTAAGTAATGGCTTAATTCTTTACTGATGTAACCTCTATCTCCTACCAATGTACCAAAAATTTTACCTAACATCTTTTTCAAACCCACTCGGTCATCAACATTACCAGCCGTAATATAAAAATTAACTAATTGACCCAAATGGTTAAATATTGCATGTAGCTTGAATCCATAAAACCAGCCCGTACTGGTTTTACCGCGTTGCGCAATATTTTTGAATACTTTATGCGAGCGAATACGGCGATTGTGGCAAACAGGTAAAGCGGTCGCATCAACAACCCCAATACCAGTACATTCGCCCATTTGAGTGGAGAGAAAAACCACCATAGCAGGCAACACTCGTTGAGCCAGCTCAATAAAACGATTGTAGCTAGGCATATAGGGAAACTCTCGTTGCCAAATGGTTTTGACTTGCCATAGATAATAGGTCTTGAAATCTCGCATTCGGCAATGATGAAAGGCAATCCAAACCGTGATGATTTCTGCAGTACTGATGCAAGTGGCACGATTGCGTATTTTTTTGTTACCAATCAATTTGCTATTGAATTTTGGTTCAAAATTTTTGCAGAAATCATCAATTTGGCAAAAAAGTGCGGTAAGATAATCCATATTAAAGGGTTTACGTGGTTATTGTCTGGAAACAATAGGGTATCACGTTTACCCTTTAATCTTTTTAATTTTTGCTTATCCCGAATTCACGTTATGTTTAAACTGTTTCCCCTTGCCTTGCTGATATGCCATATTGCCACCGCACACGCGCTCACGCCCGAACAGCAACTGTTGCTGACACCCAAACCCATGCCAGCGCATCAACGCAATGGCTATTCTGCCCTATATCTCGTGTCTTACAATATTCCAACCGCGCAACACGATGCAACGGTTCAAGCATACGGTCAGCAGTTACAAAAAATCCCCACCATTCAAGCCAAGCGCGTTTATTATCATGATGATTTTTCTTGCAAAACACCAAGAGATATAGATAATTGCATTCAAAACGTCCGCGCCCAATTACCGTTTTTTCAACGCGAACTGAATCAACACCGCGCCTTACTTGCCAATCTTGACCAATTATCACAAGCCCAAATCATTTATCCGCCACAATGGGCAAAAGAATGGCAAGCTGAAATTTTGGATGAAAATTTTGTTTTTCCTGAATACCCATTTATCAATCGATACGCTTTGGTTGCCAGCATCACGGAATGGCAATCGGGAAAACCCAAAGTCGCATTGGCGCGTAGTTGTCGTCAAATCCGCACAGGAAAATTGCTTGCCAATACGCCTATGGGTTTAATTGCTTCAGTGGTGGGTTCGGTTACCATCAATAGTCATGTACAGTTAATTGCACGCATTTTGGCGCAACAGCCACAACTTGCCCATGATTTGCCCAACGATTGCCAACACGCGCTTGAGCCATTGCCTGAATCAGACGTTTCACTCTGCGAAAGCATGAAAGCGGAATATCGTTTTGCCTATAACAGCTTTACTGCGTTGGCTAATCAAGCCAGTGGTTTGGAAAAATGGACGTATCAAGCCCTGATGCGTAGTCATGCTGATTATTTTGCTTATTTTTGCCGTCCAGCCGTGATGCAATTCATCCGCCAAGACCAAGCAATCAACGCGCCACAGCCCAAATGGGCAACCCTATTATCGCATTATCAATTTGGCGAAAATACGCTGACACATGACATTTATCCCCAACGAATGCAGGACACGCAAGCGTATTTACGCGCTTTGAATATGCTCTTGACCTTGCATCGCCAAACCACATCGCCAACCGATGCAGAAATTCGCGCTTTATTGGCACAACACAGCACCCCTTATCGCGTGTTTACATGGAATGCGGAACGACAAGGGATTGAATTTCCTTTGCATCGTCCCTATGGGGAAGATGCGCCAGATAAAGCATTTTTGCCGTTTCAATATTAGGGTTAGTTACCGTACCAAGAATAATCAAAATATAATATATCGCAGAGTGATTCTTTCTTTTAAATTTCAGTCATGGCATTTTTTGAAATATTGCCTGAAATAGTAGATATGCCGTCATTCCCGCGTAGGCAGGAATCCATGTTTAAACAACACAAGTACTTGTTTAAAATAAATTTCTCAAATTCAAAAATGGATTCCCGCCTACGCGGGAATGACGATGTTTTTATCTTGTCGTGTACTGAATTTTAAAACGCTGAATTTACAATCCAAGTGCAACAAAAAAAGAAGTACCCATCAACTAGAATATAATTTTGTTTCCACACAAAAACCA
>JBHARQ010000073.1:0-5508 GCA_041831015.1 Simonsiella sp.
AAAACGATGTATCAGCGCAAAACACGCATATTGCAAACTAGATAGACTGTAAAATTACAGACGTTAAATTTAAACGATTGTGGGTATGCAAAGAGAATTTTTTAATTCAAATTGTGTTCAAACGCATAAATGGGATGGACATCCGCTCCAGTTATCATTGGCAGATATATTGAAATCAACCTTACGGCACTATACCCTACCTTTCTTGTCATGTTAAGCGGTAGCTTGCGTAGGTACGATTAGGCGTAAGCCGTAATCGTACGGATGCGATTAAAATTTCAAAGAAACATTCATACGGTTACGCTGTCGCTAACCGTACCTACGGAGAACGCACCATTCCGCACCACCCACCCAAAAGCGTGGTGCGCGGCAAGACGCGCGTTCACACTTATAAATCAAAAAAAATGATGATTCGGGCTTTAAACTTGCTTGCATGATTTAAATTTATTTAACGCAGCTTGCATATATACTCCACGTTTTGCAAACAAATGATACAGGAGTTTTTATGAAAATCATCAAAACCGCGATTTTGTTGGCTGGTATCAGCACCGCTTTCGCAGCACAAGCGGCTGGCGTACCCAGCGAAATGTTCCAACCACGCGGCGCACAAGTCATCAAATCCAAAGCGCAAGGCAATGGCGAATACGAATTGGAATTGCGCGTTCGCAAAGGCAGCGTGGTAAAATTGGCGCAACAAGCGGCAAGCCATGCGCAATCTAAAGGCTATCGCGTGGTTGAGCGCAAAATTGATCGTGATGACGCGGATTTGAAATTCCGCAAAGATTCGCGTGAATTGAATATCAGCATTGAAGACAAAGACAATGGCTGGATTGAAATTGACGAAGATTTGGACGTAAACAATTAATTTGCCCTAAAATTCAGGCTGCTTGGAAACGTAAATTGGTTTTCAGGCAGCCTGAATTTTTTGAGAAATGAAATGATGAATTTACCTATCAAAATTCTTTATCAATCCAACCATTTGATTGTGGTGAATAAACCTGCTGGTATGTTGGTTCATCGCTCGTGGTTGGATAAACATGAAACGGTGTTTTTGATGCAAACTTTGCGCGACCAAATTGGGCAACATGTTTTTCCCGTGCATCGTTTAGACCGCCCGACTTCTGGCGTGATGTTGTTTGCGCTCAATTCGGATACGGCGCGTGAGTTGGCGCAACAATTTGAGTATAAACAGGTGCAAAAAACGTATCGGGCGATTGTGCGTGGTTGGACGGACGATGCAGGCTGTATTGATTATCCGCTTAAAGAACAATTAGATGTGATTGCCGACCCATTTGCCGATGCGGATAAACCCGCCCAAAGTGCCATCACCGAATACCGTACGTTGGCGCGGGTGGAGTTGCCGTTTGTGAGTCATGCGCGGTTTCCGACTTCGCGCTATTCGCTGTTGCACATCACACCGCACACGGGGCGCAAGCATCAAATTCGCCGTCATTTGAAACATATTTTTCATCCGATTATTGGCGATACCACGCACGGAGATTTGAAACAAAACAAGGCTGTGCAAAAATTTTGTTCAGTCAATCGTTTGTTGCTGCATGCTGAAAGTTTGGTTTTCAGGCTGCCTGAAACCGATGAATCCATCTGCGTTCATGCGCCGTATGATGACGATTGGCAGCGAGTTTGCCGCGCATTTGGTTGGCAAGATTTTATATAATCGCTACAATACGCGCTTTTTTTGGAGATAAACTCAAATGTCTGAACAGAAACAACATACTACACGACAAAATTGGCTGGGACGTGCGATTTTTGCCAGCCGTTGGTTGCAATTACCCATTTATTTGGGCTTGATTGTGGTACAGGGGATTTATGCTTTTAAATTCATCAAATCATTGTGGCATTTGGTGGTAAATTTGGGGCAAATGGATGAAACCATGGTCATGTTGGCGGTGTTGAATTTGATTGATGTGGTGATGATTGCTAACTTATTGATTATGGTGTTAATTGGTGGCTATGAAACCTTTGTGTCGCGCTTGAATGTTGATGAACACCCCGACCAACCCGAATGGCTCGACCATGTGAATGCGTCTGTATTAAAAGTCAAATTGTCTATGGCGATTATCAGCATTTCGTCTATTCATCTGCTCCAAACTTTTATTAATGCGTCTAAATTAGATGAAAAGACGATGATGTGGCAGCTATTGATTCATTTAGGCTTTTTGGTATCGGCAATGGCGATGGCATACACCGATAAAATTCTGCACAGCGTGGGTGGACACGCATCATCGCATCATTAATCAAAAAATGTGATGAAACGTATCCCATGCAAATTTGCCCATCAAAACACATAATAATGCCATAAAACCATAGCGCAAAAACACCGTACCGCCACGCATTGCCAACCATGCCCCCACCATGCCGCCGCATAAATTGGCAACGGCTAATGGGATTGCCCAATCCCATAGAATGTGTCCATTGGGAATAAAAAAGCTCAAGGCGGCGAGATTGGTGGTTAAATTAATGATTTTGGCAGAGGCGGTGGCGGTTAAAAAATCGTAGACAAAAAAGCGCACAAAAACAAAGGCAAGCAAACTGCCCGTTCCCGGCCCAAAAATGCCATCGTATAAACCAATCAATGCGCCAAAACACAAGCCTAAAATATATTCTTTACGGGTCAAAGCGGTTAATCGCACGCTTTGACCCAAATTTTTTTTATAAAACGTGTACACAAACATTGCCAACATCAAAATGAGCATCGCTGGGCGCATATAATGTACAGGGACATAAGCAACCAATTTCGCACCAATATACGATGCCACAAAAGAAAGCAGCGCGGCTGGCAACAACATTTTCCAAGGTAATTGAATGCGCCGTGCAAATTGAGTGGCGGCGGTTGCCGTGCCTAAACAGGAGGCAAATTTATTCGTGCCAAACACGGTGGCAATGGGCGTGTGGGGCAATAAGCTGAATAGGGCAGGGATTTGCAATAAACCACCGCCACCCACAGCAGAATCCATCAAACCTGCCAAAAAGCCTATAAATAGCAGTAAAATAAATGAAATATCAAGCCATTCCATCATGGTGATGTCCTTAAAAAATGATGGGTTATTTTAACTCTTTTGGATTTGCCTGAATAACGCTTTTTTGCGGTACAATGCCAGCTTTAAAACACACACGATTAGAGAAGAATATGCCCAAAATTACGGTTTTACCCCATGCGGATTTGTGTCCCGATGGTTTGATGATTGAAAATGCGACTGTTGGCGAGACCATTTGTGATATTTTGTTGGATAATGAAATTGAAATTGACCATGCTTGTGAAAAATCATGTGCCTGTACCACTTGCCATGTGATTGTGCGTCAAGGCTTTGATAGCTTGCAAGAGCCCACCGAATTGGAAGAGGATTTGCTTGACCAAGCGTGGGGCTTGGAAGCGGAATCGCGTTTGAGCTGTCAGGCGCGATTGGCAGATGAAGATTTGGTAGTGGAAATCCCGAAATACACCATCAATCATGCGCGTGAACATCATTGATTAAAACAAATAGAATTTCAATTTTCATTGAAAAATTTTCATAAATTTTTTTGATGTTTAAATTTTGTATATAAAACAGGTAAATACTTTTTATAGTTTGCCTGTTTTTTTATTTGGGATTAAAATATTTACTTTATTTTGTAACCTAAATTCAATTTAGAAGGATTCGTTAAATGAAACGTACTCTGTTGGCTGCTGTATTGGCATTTTCAACTTTGGCAGCTTCTGCGGCTGGTATTAATGGTCGTTGGCAAAACTACGATGACAAAGACGGTAAACCTAAAGCCGTAGTTGCCATCAATGGTTCTTCAGGCAGCGTGGTAGCGGTGTCTCCAGGTGTGGACAAAAACTGTGCATCTTGCAAAAAGCCAGGCCCATTGGTTGGTCGTACCATTTTGTGGAATTTGAAACCTGATGGCGCAAATGAATACGAAGGCAAAATTCACGATCCAAAAAGCGGTCGTACTTACAGCGCACACGTTACGGTAAATGGTAATTCATTGAAAGTTTGTGGTTACATTGGTGTGCGTTTTGCAGGTCGTTGCCAAACTTGGCGTCGTATCTAATTTTGATTTAATTTGATTGAGTTTCAGGCAGCCTGTCTTTTCAGGCTGCCTGAAATTTTTTGTAAAAAACGTTACAATTCGTGTTTTAACTTTAGGAAATCAACATGAATTATCGTATTCGCCGAGATGACGGCTCATCATCACAGCCGCCCTCGCAACAACCCCCGCTCAATCCCAACGAAAGCTGGGAACGCCAAACCCTCCGCGAAGTCCTATTAGAAGCCTATCAAGAGCAAAAACGCGCCCGATTGTGGCGCAATATTTGGCGTGGCGTGGGCGTACTGATTTTTTTAAGCATGGTTGCAGGCGTGATGAACAGCGGTTCATCCGACAAAAAAGGACAAACAGCAGGCGCATTAGCCAGTGGCGACCATACCGCCGTGATTGATTTAACAGGCGTGATTGGCGGCGATGAATATGTCAATCACGTTGAACTGCTGCGCGATGGCATGGAAGCCGCCTATAAAAACCGCCACGCCAAAGCCATTATCATCCGCGCCAACAGCCCTGGGGGTTCGCCAGTCGTATCCAACATCGCTTTTGAAGAAATTCGCCGACTCAAAGCTGCCAATCCCAAAAAGCCCGTCTATGTCGTTGCAGAAGACATGTGCGCGTCAGGTTGCTACTACATCGCGGCGGCGGCAGACAAAATTTACGCCGACCCGTCCAGCTTGGTAGGCAGCATTGGCGTGATTGGCAGCAGCTTTGATGCCACAGGCTTAATGGACAAACTCGGCATCAAACGCCGCCAACGCATCGCAGGCAACAACAAAGGCATGGGCGACCCATTCACCCCCGAAACCCCAGAACAACAAGCCATCTGGCAACAAATGCTGAACCAAATTCACGGCGAATTCATCAAAGCCGTGCGAACAGGGCGCGAGGGCAAATTAAAAGAACAAGAAAACCCCGATTTATTTAGCGGACGCATTTACACAGGCATTGAAGGCAAAAAAGTCGGCTTGGTAGATGAATTTGGCAACGTGTACAGCGTGGCGCGAGACGTGGTCAAAGCCCCAAAATTAGTGGACTACACCCCAGAGCAAGATTCATTCGCAAAACTATTTGGACGCCGCTTGGGTGCCAGCGCAAAAGCCGAATTGGAACAATGGCTCACCAAAATGTGGTAAAACAGAAACCGTGTTCACATCATACTGAACACGGTTTTTTTAAGGTGCGGAACGCGCGTCTTGCCGCGCACCACGCTGCGCCCGTAGTGATGATTAGCGGTAGGTCGGATTCTTGAATCCGACATTTTATTAAAAATCAACGGATTGTCGGATACAAGTATCCGACCTTGTATATTCAAAACCGAGTATCATAGCAATGAAACAGCTTATCTGTATCTCGTATCCGACCATGTGCAAAGTTTAAAGCCCGTTTCGTAGCTCAGAGAACAGATAAGCACCCATCAACACAACCGAACAGTTGCCAGAACAACTCAACCGAATG
>JBHARQ010000074.1:0-15919 GCA_041831015.1 Simonsiella sp.
GGCGACGAGCCGTCGCCGCTTCATGTGGGGCTATTTAAATTTTGTCGTGTACCGAAAGGCAGCCTGAAAAAATAGCTCCATTTCTAAAAACACACGCCCAATACACCTGTTTCATTTAGCCGCTAATGATTCACAACGACAACATCAATCACTTAAATATTTGAAAATTTTGAAAAATAATGTAAATTAATTTCAAACAATCATGCCTATGCTAAAATAAGGTTATTTTCATTTACTTGATGAACTGAATATGCCTTTATTAAAAAAGAACCTACGCGTGATAACTGCATTGTGCTTGAGTGGATTTTCAGGTAGCCTGTGGGCAGTAAACACCCCGAATTATCTCAATATCAATCAATCAACCGAATTTCAACGCGTTACCCGCATGACCCAACAAGCCGAGCGCGGTAAAATTGTTGAATACACCCAAAATACATTTAGCCTGTTGGGAGCAGAAATTGCGCTCGAACGCGGGCAGCCTGAAGTGGCATTAAATACTTATTTATCCGTATTAAAAAAAACCAAAGACCCTGAAGTGGCTGAACGTGCAATGGAATTGGCGGTCAGCTTGCATCAATATGAATTGGCAGAAAGCATTTACGCACTCTGGCAAGACATTCAACCCGAATCCAGTCCTGCACAACGCCGCATCACATGGGCGCGTGCATTGGCATTGGGCGATTCACAGCAAATTTTTGACCAATTAGGAATGATTCTTCAAGAAGCCGATGAGCGTCAAATTCGCCGTATTTTCATTTTATTATCGCAAGTGAGTTTGCAAAATCCCAATATGGTTCGTATGGGTGGTGAAACCGTCCATCAAGTAACACAGCAATACGCTGATATGCCCGAAGCGGTGATTACCGAAATTATTTACAGTTCGGGCAATCGACAAACCAAACGCACATTAGAAGCCTTAAAAACCCTATCACAAATTGACCAAGATTTATCTTATGTTTCACGTTTGGCGTTGGGCGTATTGGTGCGCGAGCAGCCTGAAATTTTATTAAAATTTTTTGATAAAAATGACAGCAAAAAATTATCATCCACTTGGCAAGAATTAGAAATTGAAAATCTCATTTATGCCAAACGCTATCATGAAGCCCAGCATCGATTGCAAGAATTATTAGAAGACCAAGCATCCAATGCCAATTTATATTTTTTAGCGGCATCACAAGCTTATCAACAAGACCAAAATTCAGCAAATGCTTTAATTTATTTAGAAAAAGCATATCAATATGGCGAGCCGCAACAAAAATCACGCGCGGCAACCATGTTGGCAATGAATTTATTAAACCAAAACAAATTAAACGAAGCCGAAACATGGATTGAACGCATTCAAGCCACCGAATTTGCATTTAATAAAAATGCGTTGGAAATGGTGTTGGCATCGCAACGTAAAAATTGGAATCAAGTGATACAGTTATATACACAAAATCGCTCGCTTGAACCCAATGCACAATACCATATTTTTTCAGGTGCAGAACGTGAATCGATGTATTTTAATGCTTTGATGGAAGTTCGTTCACCGAATGAAGTTTTGAAAGAATTGAACCAAATGCTCAAAACCGTTGAAAAAAGCGGTAATAAGCAAAGATTGGGCGCATTATTGCATCAACGTGGTACGCTTTATTCAGATAAATTAAATCGGATGAATGATGCGATTGCAGATTTTCGCCGTTATTTGGCATTGAATCCTGATAGTGCCACCGCGCAAAATTCATTGGGTTATACCTTATTATCATTACCGGGGTATTTGAATGAAGGTGCGGATTTAATCAGTAAAGCTTATCAAAAAGCCCCTGAAAATGCCGCGATTAACGACAGTATGGGTTGGGCGTATTTTTTGAAAGGTGATTATCAAACCGCCAAAATGTATTTGGAATATGCGTATAAGCATCAACAGATACCTGAAATTGCAGCACATTTGGGGGAAACTTATTGGTTGATGGGAGAACGTGATAAGGCGATGGCGGTTTGGAAAGAAGCTTGGTTGAAAGACAAAACGGATAAGATATTGAATGCGACTTTATTGAAATATCAAATTCGGTTTTGATTTGTCCCTTGAACTTTTGCAAACATTTTTTTGTAGGGACGGATTTTATATCTGTCCCGATATTTAAAAATTCGTAGGGTAGGGCGTTAATCCTACCCTACGAATAATATAGCTAATTCACTTTTAAATCGCTACAGCGTTGGCTCGCCTTGCTGTACTATTTGTACTATCTGCGGCTCGCCGCCTTGTAGCGATTTATTGTGAATCAGCTATATTATTGTCATAATTGATTAAAAAATCGCTGCCAAAATCCCTACCAACAGCATCGCATACACTGCCGCAATCACATCATCCAGCATCACACCCAAACCGCCTGACACCTTGCTGTCTGCCCATGAAATCGGTTGCGGTTTCACAATATCAAAAAAGCGAAACGCGCCAAATCCAATCAGCCACCAGAAAAAACCTTGTGGAATCACAGAATAAATCAACAAAATAGCCACAATTTCATCCCACACAATGCCGCTGTAATCATGCACGCCTAACGCGCGTTCGGTGTGATTACAAATCCAAATCCCCACCACAAACGCCAACACCGCCAGCACAAACAAACCCAATTTGCTCACGCCGCAGCCCAACAATAAACCAGCCAGCAACATACCTACCAACGAACCCCACGTTCCGGGGGCTTTAGATGCCAATCCCGAACCAAAACCAAAACCAATCCATGCTACTTTATGATTCATCAACCAATCCCAAGTGGGGTGAATGATGGGTTGTGCTTTATTACTCATATTTAAATCTCCTAAAAATGGTTAAAATAATGATTGCAGGCTGCCTGACAGTACACGACTATTTTCAAAAGGCTGCCTGAATATTTGCCAGAACGCGGCGTCTTGCCGCCGCACCCACGCTGCGCCTGTAGTGATGGTGAGTGGTGAATTTAATGGTTGAGTACCGAAAGGCAGCCTGAAATTACAAAAATACCGCTCGCTCTTCAGGCAAACGTCCTGCCCAATCACAAGCAAATTGATATGCCGTCCGTCCCGAACGACTGCCACGCATTTGCGCCCAATTCAAGGCAGCATGACGCGCGGTTTCGTCCAGCTCCAAACCAAAATCAGCCAGCCAATTTTGCACCGCCGCCAAATACTCATTTTGATCAAACGGATAAAAACTCAACCACAAACCAAATCGGTCAGACAGTGAAACTTTTTCTTCTACCGCTTCTTTGGGGTGGACTTCGCCGCCCTGATTTAAATTATCAGCCATATATTCTGGCATCAAATGACGGCGATTGGAAGTGGCATACACCAGCACATTATCAGCGCGGCGCGATAAACTGCCATCTAATGCCGTTTTCAATGCTTTATAGCCATCTTCGCCATCTTCAAACGACAAATCATCGCAAAAGACAATAAATTTTTCAGGACGTTGCGCCAGCACATTCAGCAAAGCAGGCAAAGTCGCCAAATCATGCTTATCCACTTCAATTAATCGCAAGCCGCGTGCCGCATATTCATGCAATAATGCTTTGATTAATGAAGATTTTCCCGTGCCACGCGCCCCCGTGAGCAAGACATTATTAGCAGGTCGTCCCGACAAAAATTGTTCGGTATTACGCACCAATTTTGCCATCTGCGTATCCACCGCCGCCAAACGCGATAGGGGAAACGTGTGTGGCTGCGGCAAGGCGTGTAACACACCCGAATTGCCCGCTTTTTGCCAACGAAACGCCACCGTTTGCTGCCAATCAGGTTCACGAATTTCGGGTGGTAGCCATGCGTCCAAACGGTTTAATACGGAGATGGCTTGATTTAAAAATGATTTTAGGGATTTGGTTTTCATATTCAGGCTGCCTGAAAATTATTTGGTTAATTTATTTCACGCCCACATAAATTCTCGGCATACCATCAATCGCATAGGTTTCAAAATCGGTGGTAAAGCTGCGTTCCAGTTGCTCGTCCTGCTCAATCATTTGCCAAGTGGCAAACACATGTTCAGGCTGCGCGTCTGGCACGACATAGCGGCGATAATTTTGTGCAGGCAACATCGTTTCGCTGGCAAAATGTGGCAACGGCAAATCCATCGCCACCAAGCGACCAATGGTAATCAACACCGTATCAGGTTCAGCATCATCATATTGATACAAACAATAGACGGTCAGCGTGAATGATGGCAACCGTTCTGCCTTATCATGTTGCCAACGCGCCCATAATTCATTCAGCGTGGCGTGAACATTTTCCAATGTACTACGCGCTTGAATGCCCATAATTCGCATGGGCGCATGAATACTGGCTAATTCTGACATTTTGATTTTCCAATCTTTATTTTAATTTTTAATGTGAACTTTCAGTACACAGCAAAAAATGATTTTGGTAGGGCGGGTATTAAAAGGAAATCTGAAATTTGATTTTGATACAAAATCATTCAATTTCATATTATTTGGCTTACTTTTTTAAAAAGTAAGTCGCCGCGCAGCGATAGAGCGCAAAACCTTTGATATACCCATTTCAAATTTTTTGTCGCATACCGAAAGGCTGCCTGAAACCTGATTATTCTATATCCCAAGCTTCTAAAAATTCATCCCAATGCGGTTTTTCTTCCGCGATTTCATAGAGATGCTCGCGCAATTTTTCCACTTCCGCCTCATATTCTTCACGCGCCAACGCGCCGTTCATCAAGCGGAAACGCTGGAACATCAAATAAGTATTCGCCACATCCGTTTCACAATAATCACGGATTTCACCCAATTTACCGTCTTGATACGCTTGCCAAACTTGGCTGCCGTCCATGCCCAATTTTCCAGGGAAGCCACACATTTTGGATAATTCATCTAATGGCGCATTCGCACGTCCCGTATATAACGCCAATAAATCCATCAAATCACAATGCCGACTGTGATAGCGGCTAATATAATTATTCCATTTAAAATCTTTGCTGTCGGCAAAATCGCCTTCGCCCATATCCCAATATCGCGCCGCCTGAATGCCATGCACCAAAGCACGATAATGTAAAACAGGTAAATCAAATCCACCGCCATTCCAGCTCACTAATTGCGGCGTACGTTTGTCAATTAATTTGAAAAAATCGTTGATGATGTCGCTTTCGCTGCTTTCTGGCGTGCCAATTGTGCCAATGTGAATTTTGTCTGCCCAACGCAAACAGCACGAAATCGCCACCACGCGATGCAAATGATGCGGCATAAAATCATTGCCTGTTTGAGCGCGGCGTTGTTGTTGTGCGTATTCCACCACTTCGGCATCGGTCAAACTATCAGGTAATTGATTTAAAATGCGAATGGCGTGTGCATCGGGAATCGTTTCAATATCAAAAGCTAAAATAGGAGTCATGGAAATAACATTCAAAAATAAAAAATTAATTTTCAGGCTGCCTGAAAACAGATTTTCCCATTTCAAGCAGCCCCTAAGATTACTCAATATTCTGCACTTGCTCGCGCATTTGCTCAATCAATACTTTCAGCTCAACCGATACCTGCGTACACTCGCTGGCAATCGCTTTGCTGCCCAAAGTATTGGCTTCACGGTTTAATTCCTGCATCAAGAAATCCAAACGTTTGCCCACCGTGCCTTTGTGTTCCGTAATAATACGGCGCACTTCCGAAATATGCGTACGCAAACGGCTAAATTCTTCATCCACATCCGCTTTTTGCATAAATAGCGCAAATTCCTGTTTCAAACGGTCTTCATCCACACTCACCACAGCTTCCGCCAAACGAGCGCGAACGCGTTGCATATGCGTTTTCAACAACCCAGGGAACAAACTTTCCAACGCCGTGATGATGTCGTCCATCAACTCCAAGCGTTCCAACAAATGCACTTGCAATTTAATGCCTTCCCGTTTGCGCGTTTCCACAAAATCATGCAACGCCCGATTGAGCAATTCATGAATGCCGACCGCCAACGCTTCCGTATCACGTTCTGCGCTAATAATCACATTGGGGAATTTCAAAATTTCCGCTACCGTCAATTTGCCCAAGCCGTCATATTGATTGCGCCATTGCTCATTCAACATCGCCAGTTCATGCACCAGCTGCTGATTAATATGCAAACTACCCACATCATCCGTTACATTATTCAGTTGAATGCGGCATTCCAATTTACCGCGCGTTACATATTGCGCGATTTGTTCACGCATCGCGCCTTCCAGATAACGCAAATCTTCAGGCATTTTAAATTGCACATCTAAAAAACGATGGTTTACGCTGCGAATTTCAAAGGTCAATGCGTTTGCCGCCAAATTCGCCAGACGTGTGGGCAAAGCCCGTCATACTTTTAATCATCGGAATTTTCTCTCTAGTCAAGTTTAGGGGAAAGATAGTCAGAATGTTAGCAGAATTTAGATTTATTTAAAATATGTTAAGAATGCTTTACATCGCATAACGCGCGTCTTGCCGCGCACCACGCTTTGGGGTGGGGGGCACGGAACGTTTCGTGCCACTGGTTTTAGCGTGGGTGCGGCGGCAAAACGCCGCGTTCTGGCAAATTGATGGCAACTGTTGGGTTGAAGGAGTATTTTGGGGTGTTTTTTGTATTTTCAGGCTGCCTGAATGTGATTTTATCGTTATAATTTTGTTGATTTTTTATTTTGGGAATAATGGGAATGCTGCCTGAAACGCGTCAGTTATTGAAAATTACGGATACCACCGCCGCTAAATTGGAAAAGTTAAATTTGCATTCGGCTTGGGATTTGGTGTTGCATTTGCCGTTGCGCTATGAAGATGAGACGCAGGTGGTGCCGATTGCCGCCGCGCCTGTGGGGGAGGCGTGTCAGGTGGAAGGGGTGGTGGTGCATCAGGAAGTGCAATTTAAGCCGCGAAAACAGTTGATTGCGCGAATTGCTGATGATTCTGGGGCGATGTTGAATTTGCGGTTTATTCATTTTTATCCAAATCATCAGAAGCAGTTGGCGCAGGGGCAGACGGTGCGGGCGTTGGGGGAAATTAAGCGTGGGTATTTTGGCGATGAGATGATTCATCCGAAAATTAAGTCGCCTGAAAAGTGTGATTTGGCGCAGTCGCTGACGCCGATTTATCCAACGACTAATGGGCTGAATCAGCCGACTTTGCGTAAGGCGATTCAAACGGCTTTGGAGTCGGTGGATTTGGCGGAAGTGCTGCCTGAACGGGTGTTGCGTGAATTGAAGTTGCCGTCTTTGGCGGACAGTTTGCGGACGTTGCATTATCCGCCGCCTGAATTGTCGATGAAATCGTTGTCGGATGGGGCGTTTCCTGCTTGGCAGCGTTTGAAGTTTGATGAGTTGTTGGCGCAGCAGTTGTCGATGCGTTTGGCGCGGCAACGGCGGCGTTCGGGTTGTGCCAAGCCGTTGGTGGGGACGGGGTTGTTATCGCAGGCGTTGTTGGAGCGATTGCCGTTTCGTTTGACGGCGGCGCAGGCGCGTGTGGTCAGTGAGATTCGGGAGGATTTGGCGAAATCTGTGCCGATGCATCGTTTATTGCAAGGCGATGTGGGCAGCGGCAAAACAATTGTGGCGGCTTTGACCGCATTAACGGCTTTGGAACAAGATGGGGTGCAAGTCGCTGTGATGGCACCGACCGAAATTTTGGCAGAACAGCATTTTATGAAATTTAAACAATGGTTTGAACCATTGGGCATCAGCGTGGCATGGCTTTCAGGCAGCCTGAAAAAGAAGGACAAAGAGCAAGCCAAAGCCGCTTTGGCAGATGGACGCATTCGTTTGGCGGTGGGAACGCATGCGTTGTTTCAAGATGATGTTTTATTTCACGATTTGGGATTGGTCATTGTAGATGAACAGCATCGTTTTGGCGTGGCGCAACGTTTGGCGTTGAAAAACAAAGGGGAAGACGTGCATCAACTGATGATGTCAGCCACCCCCATTCCGCGTACTTTAGCCATGAGTTTTTTTGCCGATTTGGACGTCTCGTCTATTGACGAATTGCCCCCTAATCGGACGCCGATTAAAACCAAATTAGTCAATCACTTGCGCCGCGCCGAAGTGGAAGGTTTTGTGTTAAGCACCTGCCAAAAAGGGCAGCAAGCCTACTGGGTTTGCCCCCTGATTGAAGAAAGCGAAACGCTGCAACTGCAAACCGCCACCGACACCCTCGCCGAATTACAAGCTGCCCTGCCCCAGCTCAACATCGGCTTGATACACGGGCGCATGAAACCTGCCGAAAAAGCCGCCGTGATGGCTGAATTTGTTTCAGGCAGCCTGAACGTTTTGGTTGCCACCACCGTCATTGAAGTCGGCGTGGACGTTCCCAACGCCAGCCTGATGGTCATTGAACACGCCGAACGCATGGGTTTGGCGCAACTCCACCAATTACGCGGACGCGTCGGGCGCGGTTCGGCGGCGAGCCATTGCGTTCTCCTGTTTGCCGAACCGTTGGGGCAAATCAGCAAAGCGCGGCTGAAAGTCATTTACGAACACACCGATGGCTTTGAAATTGCACGACAAGATTTAGAAATTCGCGGGCCGGGCGAATTTCTAGGGGCGCGACAAAGCGGTGCGCCCATGCTCCGATTTGCCGATTTACAGACCGATATGATGTTGCAGGAACATGCCCGACAAGTGGCGGCAGATTTGGTGGTACACGAACCCGAAGTCGTGGCACGACATTTAGAACGCTGGCTGGGTAGCCGCGAAGGATTTTTAGCGGCATAGGGGCTAATGCCAACGAAGCGGTGTCATTAGCCCCCAAATTAAAATAACTTTATTTTGAACGGGAACGCGGCGTCTTGCCGCCGCACCCACGCTAAAACCCGTGGCAGCCGAACGGTTTACGCCACCCCCAACCATTCACGAATCAACAACCGATTAAAAATAAAACGCCTTGCCATTATGCTGATTTTTCGCTTTCGCATCAAACAACATACGATAAAAATCCAAACCATACTGATTAGACAATTTATCCGCACGCTTTTTCAACTTTTCCAAATTCAATTCAGGTGTAAAATTAAATGCCAACACCGCCACATTACCATGTGTTGTCGCAGGAATTTCTAAAACACGATGGTCAAAAATCGTACGCAATCGCTGCAAAAACAAGGGATAACGCTTATCACCACTCCACCAATTCGTTGCAAAAATCCCCTTTTCACTCAATGCAATACGGCAATCATGAAAAAACGGCTCGCCCACCAAATCATCAATAATTTGCACCCCATCAAATCCATCCACCAAAATCACATCCGTATTACCGTGCATGATTTGAATGTATTCCGCGCCATCGGCTTCAATAATCTGAAAATTTTGCCCTTCAAAATCCAAACAAAATGAAGTTCGTGCAATATGAATCACTTGCGGATTGATTTCAATCGCAATTTGCTGCGTTTCAGGCAGCTTGTCGTGTAGCCAACGCGCAAATGAGCCGCCACCCAAACCAATCTGCGTGATATGGCGCGGCAACTCTTCAGCAAACAACAGCCACGACATCATCGCACGACTGTATGACAACACCAGTTCGGGCGGATTGTGAATATTCATCGAGCTTTGAATGGTGGGCGTGCCCAAATGCAGCGAACGAATATTGCCATGTTCGGAAACATTGGCTTCAGGCAGCGTGTTACGGAAAAAACGATTGCGTTGAAATGGATGTGTCATTGTGCGAATGAAGTGGGTTAAGGTGGATAAAGTAAAACGCGCTTACGTCTGAAACATAAGCGCGTTTGATTGGCTGGGGAGGTAGGGATCGAACCTACGTATGTCGGAATCAAAATCCGATGCCTTACCACTTGGCGACTCCCCAAAACTGGGCTGAAAAATTGGCTGGGGATGTAGGATTCGAACCTACGCATGTCGGAATCAAAATCCGATGCCTTAACCAACTTGGCGAATCCCCAACGTTTTTCGTTTATCGCTTACTTGTTTGTTAGCGATTGGAAAGTCGGCATTATGCGGTTTTATGCAAAAAGTGTCAAGCGCATTTCTGCCATAAAATTTTATCTATTTGATAATATGGAAAACAAAGGTGATGGCGTGATGTTTTTTACACACCAAGTTTGCCAATGTGCGGATAATTGACTGCGAATCTGTTCCGCTTGTTGCGCCGATTCGCACGGCAAAAAGAGGCATGAACCCGAACCCGTCATGCGTGGCTCACCATATTGCGCCAATTCATCAAAGGCAGCCCGAACTTCAGGATACAGTTGTAATACAACCGCTTGCATATCATTTCTCAATGGTTGCAAATTATCCCAAGTCGGTTGTGGTTGGCTGGGGCTGTTGCGCGGCAAATCGGGGTGAGCAAAAATGCTGGGCGTGGCAACATGCACATTCGGACGCAGCAAAACATAATATTGTTGTGGTACTTCAATGGCTTGTAATTGTTCTCCGACACCTTGCGCGAAAGCGGTTTGCCCAAAAATGAAAAACGGCACGTCTGCGCCCAATTTCACGCCGATATCAATCAGTTGCTGCTGGCTAAATTGACAATCCCATAATTGATTCAACACCAGCAACACCGTTGCCGCATTTGAGCTGCCTCCGCCCAAACCGCCGCCCATCGGAATACGCTTTTCCAGCCAAATATCCGCCCCTTTCAGGCAGCCTGACTGTTGCTGCAAAGCCAAAGCGGCGCGAACAGTCAAATCCTGTTCAGGCGCAACGCCATGCGTGGGCGTGTGCAACACAATTTGCGCGTCATCACGCGGCACGATACACAATTCATCTTGCAAATCAATCAGCGTGAAAATGCTTTCCAGCGCGTGATAGCCGTTGGGAAGTTTGCCGATGATGCGTAAATCCAAATTGAGTTTGGCGGGCGATGGGTAGCGAATCAAATGTTCGGGCAGCATAATCAGGCTCCAAAGAGAAAAAGATTGATTTTAGCCGATGATGCGTGCTTGATAAATAATGAGATGTGTATTTTGTCGGGAACGCACCGTTCCGTGCCACCCACCCAAAAGCGTGGTGCGCGGCAAGACGCGCGTTTCCGTCAAAATAACCGCGCACCATATTTCAGGCTGCATTGGGGTCGTCAAATTGCCAATTTGCAGCATCATCTAGGCTGCGTAGCCATGCGAGTTTTTCGGCGATTTTGCTTTCCAATCCGCGGTCGGTGGGTTGGTAGAAATCGGGTTCGGGCAAGTCTTCGGGCATGTAGTGTTCGCCTGCGGCGTAGGCGTGGGGTTCGTCATGGGCGTAGCGGTAGGCACGTCCGTAACCGAGTTCTGCCATGAGTTCGGTAGGGGCGTTGCGGAGGTGTAGTGGCACTTCTGCGCTGCCGTGTTGGCTAGCAAATTGGCGCATTCGTTTGAAGGCGATGTAGCCTGCGTTGGATTTGGCGGCAGCGGCTAAATAGAGTACGGTTTGTGCCAGTGCCAGTTCGCCTTCGGGCGAGCCGAGTCGTTCGTAGGTGACAGCGGCATCGGTGGCAATTTGGATGCCGCGTGGGTCTGCCAAGCCAATGTCTTCCCATGCAATTTGTATCAGGCGGCGAGCGAGATAGCGTGGGTCTGCGCCGCCGTCTAGCATTCGGCAAAACCAGTATAAGGCGGCGTTGGGGTGGGAACCGCGTATGGATTTGTGTAGGGCGGAAATTTGGTTGTAAAACTGTTCGCCGTTTTTGTCAAAACGGGTGGTTTGGGTGCCGATGGTTTGGGCGGCAAATTTGCGGCTGATGCTGGGCAGGCTTAAGGCTTGGCTGGCATGGATGATGTGTTCAAGTAAATTGAATAGTCGGCGTGCATCGCCATCGGCAGCTTTGATGATGAGTTGTTTGGTTTCGGGTTCAATTTGAATGCCAGTATATTCAGGCAGCCTGAAAACGCGTTCACATAATATCGCTAAATCGGTGTTTTTAAGCGGTTGCAAGGTGTACACGCTGGCACGGCTGAGCAAGGCGGCGTTCACTTCAAATGATGGATTTTCGGTGGTTGCGCCAATAAAGGTGATGAGTCCGCTTTCTACATGGGGTAAAAAGGCGTCTTGTTGCGCTTTGTTAAAGCGATGCACTTCATCGACAAAAATAATGGTGCGGCGATGCTGTTGCCAAGCGATTTCTGCTTTGGCAACGGCTTCGCGGATGTCTTTGACACCCGAAAATACGGCAGATAAGGGGATAAATTGTGCGTCAAAACTGTTTGCCACAATACGCGCGAGGGTGGTTTTGCCCACGCCTGTTGCGCCCCATAAAATCATGGAATGCGGTACACCACTGGCAATTGCAACGGAAAGCGGTTGTCCTTCGCCAATTAAATGTTGTTGTCCTACAACATCTTGCAATGTTTTAGGACGCAATCGTTCTGCAAGCGGTGGCGTGGGTGTGGTGTGAAAAAGGTCATTATTCATGATTTCAATCCTATTAATGCGTGTATTCAAACCATCTTTCATCGGTATTTGGCTTGATAAACAAATCATATTTTTACCGAAACTTAACATTAATATTCATCAAAAACAAGTTTCAGGCAGCCTGAAACCTCATTCAATACGCATTTTCACCGAAAATCCATTTGGAAAAATGATTAAAACCCGATACAATTTGGACAATTATTTTCACTTTTTTATATCAAATGATGACTTCTCAACAAGAAAAACGCATTGTGGTTGCCATGTCCACTTCTGGATTAGATTACCATCCTGATGCGCATGGTGTGCGTATTTTACGCTTGAATGTTCGCATGGATAGCGATACGTTTATTGATGGTGAAACCATTGATTGCGAAGCATTTCAAAGATGGCTGCTCATGAATCCCAACAAGCTTGCCAGCACATCGCCACCCAGCGCACTCATCACACGGAAATTTTTTATTAGCTTGATGGATGAAGGGTTTACAGAAGTTTTGTTTATTGCCATGTCATCTGCCTTGAGTAAAACGTGTGAACACGTTCGCAATATCATTCCATTGCTGGATAAGCAAATGAAAATTCATGTATTTGATACCAAATCAGGTACATTTACCGAAGGCTTAATGGCTCTAGAAGCGGAAAAATGCTTTGCCAAAGGCTGGTCAATGAAAAAAACCATTCAACATTTAGAATATCTGCGTGATTATCAACAAGTTTATTTTGGTGTAGATAATTTAACTTATTTGGTGAATAACGGGCGTTTGTCTAAAGCATCGGGTTTGCTTGCCAGCTTTTTGAATATTAAGCCATTTATTCATGTTAATAGAGATGGTGAAGCAGAAGTGGCAGAAAAAGTTTTCTCTACCAGCCGCGTTATGCAAACCATCGCCAATAAAATTAATACTTTAACCGCGCACGATAAATACCAAATTTTCACATTATATTCAGGAACAGCCAGTGCCAATTTGCATCGTGAATTACAAGTGGTATTAGCCGAACAATGTGGTTTAACCGATTTACCAGCGTATCCGATTAGCCCTGTGGTTGCAGCGCATATTGGGCCGCACGCATTTGGTGCAGGTTTATTTAAAGTTTGATGATGAAGCGATTGATAAAACAGTACAATGCGATAAATGGCGTTGTACTGTTTTTTTATGCGGTGATTTTCTGTTACGAAAAGCTGCTGGAATATTAGATTTCTGTTATCATTTTGTCGCGTCAAAAAGCACGTTTCAGGCTGCCTGAACGTGTTTTTTAATCCTTATCTTTGACAAGAAAGTTTCCCTCAATTATGGATAAATTAAAAATCATTGCCAATGGGCAATTAAATGGCGAAATCGTGGTATCGGGCGCGAAAAATGCGGCGTTACCGTTGATGTGTGCAGGCTTGTTGGCAAATGGCACCTTGCGTTTGAAAAACGTGCCGATGTTGGCAGACGTGAAAACCACGCAAAAATTATTACAAGGCATGGGCGCACGCGTGATGACCGACAACGTCAGCGAATTTGACATCAACGGCAGCACAGTAAACAACACTTGTGCGCCTTACGAATTGGTACGCACCATGCGCGCATCTATCTTGGTATTGGGCCCGACTTTGGCGCGATTTGGTCATGCTGAAGTGAGTTTACCAGGTGGTTGCGCGATTGGTGCGCGTCCTGTTGACCAGCACTTAAAAGGCTTGGAAGCGATGGGCGCAGAAATCGTGATTGAACACGGTTATGTGAAAGCCAAAGCCCCTAACGGTAAATTAAAAGGGGCGCGTGTGGTCATGGACATGGTAACCGTTGGCGGTACCGAAAATTTACTGATGGCAGCCACATTAGCCGAAGGCACGACCGTATTAGAAAATTGCGCGGTTGAACCTGAAGTGGTGGATTTGGCAGAATGCTTGGTAAAAATGGGCGCGAAAATTGAAGGCATTGGCACCAAAACCATGACCGTAGAAGGCG
Source organism: Simonsiella sp. (assembly GCA_041831015.1). GTDB lineage: Bacteria > Pseudomonadota > Gammaproteobacteria > Burkholderiales > Neisseriaceae > Simonsiella. The sequence goes on from JBHARQ010000074.1 coordinate 14,239, forward strand.
TGGACGAATTACACGGCGCAGAACACAGCGTGGTACCAGACCGCATTGAAGCAGGGACATTCCTATGTGCCGTTGCCATGACAGGCGGTAAAGTAACCTTACGAAATGCCGCTCCCAAAACCATGGACGTGGTATTGGACAAACTGGTAGAAGCAGGTGCCATTATTGAAGCAGGCGATGACTGGATTACCATTGATATGCAACAACGCCCCAAAGCAGTCAGCATTCGCACAGCCGAACACCCTGCATTCCCAACTGATATGCAAGCACAATTCATGGCAATGAACGCCATCGCAGAAGGGGCTTGTAAAGTAACCGAAACCATTTTTGAAAACCGCTTTATGCACGTTCCCGAACTCAACCGCATGGGCGCGAATATTTCTGCCGAAGGCAACACCGCATTGGTGCAAGGCGTAGAAAAACTATCAGGTGCCACCGTTATGGCAACCGATTTACGCGCATCAGCCAGCTTGGTGATGGCAGGTTTGGTTGCGGAAGGCGAAACCATTGTAGAACAAATTTACCACCTAGACCGCGGCTACGAACACATTGAAGCCAAACTCAATGGTGTTGGCGCAAAAGTAGAACGCATTCCCAATTAAACCAAAAAAATAACAACTTATATTACTTTCAGGCAGCATTTCAAAAAACAAACACATACCGAAAGGCTGCCTGAAAAAACACGAGGAACCCAACATGAGCTTAATCATTGAAGACATCATCATCGGCGATGGCGCAGAAGCCACCAAAGGCAAAGACATTGTCGTTCACTACACAGGCTGGCTGACCAACGGCATCACCTTTGACAGCAGCCACGACCGCGCCCAACCCTTCGTATTCACACTGGGCGCTGGCGAAGTGATTCGCGGCTGGGACGAAGGCTTTGCAGGCATGAAAGTAGGCGGCAAACGCAAATTAACCATTCCGCCAGAAATGGGCTATGGAGCCAACGTCGTAGGTGGCATCATTCCAGCAAACTCCACCCTTATTTTTGAAGTGGAATTATTGCAAGTATTGTAATAGGGGCTAATGACACTTCATTTTGCACTTGCTTTTGCATCAAAAATTGCCCACTTCTGCGTTAAAAATACTCATCAGGTGTTCAACCTGATTCGCATTTTCTCCTTGAATTGGTCGTTTTTGCTGACAAAATCAAGGTACAAAATAAAATGTCATCAGCCCCTAATTTGAAGAACGTGGCGTATCGCCGCCACACCCACTCTTGTGGCACGTCAAATTGCCGCATTTCAAAAATAAAAATGTGGTTTGAAACCTTTACCAAACTCTTTTCGTAGGGGCGGATTTCATATCCGCCCTTTTGCTATGAACTTTTCATTCCATATTTTCAACTCATTATATGGAGCGGCGACGGCTCGTCGCCATATTTTAAATAAACCAAATATTTGGCGACGAGCCGTCGCCGCTCCATTTTGTCCATTAACCCCGAAACTCATTAGAAAATCAGGGCGGATATGAAATCCGCCCCTACGTTCAAGAATGCAAATTTTACAAAATTTTCGGTTTTTTATACGAATCGGAAAACCGAAACCTTTGCAAAACACCCAATCTCAACTGTAGCCGAAATTTTCCAAAAAATTTCGGCTAATTTTTCAAATTTAGGCAAATATCAACGATAATAGCCAGCAAATGCCCATATTTTGGGGCATTTACCGCCCTTTCA
>JBHARQ010000075.1:0-16000 GCA_041831015.1 Simonsiella sp.
ATTCCGTCAAAATTCTTCATTACCAGAAAATTGGAGAGAATGAAATTTGAGCTTTATCGTGGGCATCGCCCACGCTACCATTTGCTTTATGAAGTGCGGACGGTTTCGTTCCACCACCCTAAAGCGTGGGTGCGGCGGCAAGACGCCGCGTTCCTGATAATAAACTGGTTCCGTATTTTCAGGCTGCCTGCGTGGTGGTTTTGTGGCGGTGGTTTTGGTATGATTGTTTTTTGTGTCTTTAAATATGGATAAATAATGATGATGTGTGATGTGGATTTGGCTTTGGGGAATTTAGGGAAGGCTGTGAGTATTTATGGTAGTGCGCGATTGCCTGCGGATAGTGCGGAATATGTGTTTGCGGAACAGTTGGCGCGGAAGTTGTCGGATTTGAATTTGGCCGTGATTTCGGGCGGCGGCCCCGGTATTATGGAAGCAGCAAATAAGGGGGCTTTTGCTGGTAAGGGGCAATCGGTCGGCTTGAATATTGTGTTGCCACATGAGCAGAAGGCAAATGGGTTTCAGCATATTGCTTTGCAATTTGATGATTTTGCTTCGCGGAAGGCGGCGTTTTTGAAATATTCGCAGGCGCATATTGTGCTAACGGGTGGATTTGGGACGTTGGATGAGTTATTTGAGTGTTTGACGCAGGTGCAAACAGGGAAAATTGTAAAATGTCCGATTGTTTTGGTAGGGCGTGAATTTTGGCAGGGTTTGTTGGTTTGGTTGGAAACACATTTGGCAGCGCGTGGTTTGATTCGTGAATCGGATTTGGATTTTTTGTTTGTATCTGATGATATGGATGAGATTGTTGAGTTAATGCGACGGCATTTTGATGTGTAAATATATAAAGAGCAGCCGAATGTTTTCAGGCTGCCTGAAATGTTAAAATAAAAAAATCCGCTAATTTTTTGATTAGCGGATTCTTTGAATGTGGTGCCCAGGGTCGGACTCGAACCGACACACCTTGCGGCGGGGGATTTTGAGTCCCCTGCGTCTACCAATTTCGCCACCTGGGCTGGCGTTGAAGGTTTGAATTATACAGGCTTTTGTTTTTTTGTAAACTGCTTGGTTGGATTAAAAATGTCATTTATTTGTTTTTAAATAAAATGTTTTTTAATTTTTTAGGCAGTTTGTCTGTTTTATTCTACAACGACGATGGTTTGTCCAATCGGCATGAGGGTTAATTTGGCTAATTTGATGTGTTGCCATGCAAAGGGAATGCCGATAATGGTTACGGCACTGGCTAATGCAAAACTTAAATGTCCAATCGCCAACCACACACCCGCCACGATAAACCATAAGACGTTGCCAATCATGCCTAATGCGCCTGTGCCAATATCGGTTTCGCCTGTTACATATTGGCGTTCTACTGCTTCACGACCAAATGGCCAGAGTGAGAATTGTCCAATCACAAAACAGGCTTTTGCCCATGGTAAACCAATGATGGTAATCGCCATGATGACGCCGACCAACCACCAACCCAATGCCATAGGCAATCCACCTAAAACAAACCATAAAATATTCAATAAAGTACGCATGATACACTCCTGTGATATTGTTGAACTAATATGGGTAAAATAATGTTCAGGCTGCCTGAAAACAAGTGCCAAAGATGCAAATAAACGTTAAATTTCATCTACATTCATTTAAATTGATGATTGTAATATCCGATGATATTGCCCCGTTTTCAATGACAACACTTGCGCTTGTGCATCACCACACCATTGTACGCGTACTTCAACGGTTTTGGCATCGCTTTGTCCCAAACCAAATAGCACTCGGCGGTCGCTTTGCGCGGCTAAACCATTATTGGCATACACTTCACGATGCTGTCCTGCTGCGGTGATTTTGCTGCCATAAGCATTGCGCGAACAGGTTTTGCCATTACCCACTAATTCTACGCCCAACCAATTCGCTGCTTGGCTATCATTGCGATATAAGCTGGGTTTGGCGGTCATGTGGGTAATTAACACATCGCTGTCGCCATCATTATCAAAATCGGCGTGTATCATACCGCGAGATGTGCCTTTCTGTGTCCAACCAATATGTTCTGCCACATCAATAAAATAATTGCCTTTATTTAAATACAAACGGTTCAATTCATTGCCGAACACGCAGCGTCCACGCACATCAGCCCAACGGTCTGCATAACCATGAACATCGGGATTGGTCAAAGCAATTTGTGCGTTCCAATACCAATAATCAGGGCAAACGGCTTCTCGTTTATCGTAAGCATCATCTGCCATACCATTGGCTTGCGCCATATCCAATAGTCCATCGCGATTAAAGTCGGCAAAGGTCGCCCCCCAACCAAAACGATGTTCATTCAAAGCATTACGGCGTGTGGCTTCATCTGTAAACATATTCGCATCGGCTTGACCCTGACGACTGTGATTCATCCACAATAAACTGCCTTCTGCTTGCAATTTGTGATGGACATTGGATACATGAATATCAGGTTTACCATTATTATCCAAATCGCCCATGGTGGCATTCATGCCTTTGTAGGTATCGCGTCCCATACTGCCTGATAATCGCCCTAATATTTGTTTAAATCCCTGACCTTGTTGATTGATGTACAATTCATCGGGACCAAAATCATTGGCAACGTAAATATCGGGATAGGTATCATCATTCAAATCGCCTGTGGCAATCGCCATCGTCCAACGTTTGCCTACAAAACCATGTTCGCTTTCAGGAACAGCACGAAATTGACCATTCCCTTGATTTTGAAACAGTAAATTCACATCTGCATTATTGGCATTGTGCCAACTGCGGTGCATGACGTTAAACATACGGCGGTCGCCTTCAAATTCAGGTTCAGGCAGCCTGAAAATATTGTAGGGCGTTAATTGAGCATATTCAGGCAAATAACGTTGCATCACATTGCCCACCATCACATCATCTAAACCATCGCGGTTGTAATCCAATACATTGGTTGCCACGCTAATTTGGTATTCTGCTAATCCTGCTTGTTCGCCAATAGAAGTGAAATGTAATTGCCCCGTTTCGCGCCATTCATTTTTCAACAACATCCCTTTGCCAAAGCCCATACCCAAAAGTAAATCTTGGTCGCCATCGTTATCCATATCAAACCATGTTGCCGATGCAATCAAGCCATATTGTTCAGGCGAATGACGTACCGCATCTAATACAGGTATCGCCACACGTTCAAATTGAAAATTGCCCCGATTCAGCCATAATTGCGCCCTATCCTTTTCCGCTTTAAGCGGTTGCGTCAAAAACACATCAGGCAAACCATCTTCGTTCACATCGGCAACCGCGCCTGCATCGCCCACCGACAATAGCCATTTGGCAACGTGTTGCATTCGTGGGTCGGTGCGTTCCCAAATATCACCTTGTTCTCCAGTTAAACCACTGTATTGGCTGTCAATTTCAACCATTTGGAAACCAATATTATCCGCACCTTGAAATGCATAATGACTGCGATAAACACCAAATGCCACACCCCACACCATTGCCAATACCACTACTGTCCGCATTTTATCGCGTAACACGGTTTTCCAATCCACATGGCGTACATCTTTCAACACCAGCCACAACCAACGCAACGTAAAATAAGCAAAACCCGAATAAAATAAAGTAGAAAAAGTTTGGAATTTGTGCAATACCAAATCCAACGTTACGATAAATGCCGCCATGCCAATTTGCCCCTTTTTACTATCGGGCGAAGTAGGTGGGTCGGTAATCATAAAAAAAGTAAACAAATAAAACGCTGGTGATGAAAACGCACCCATAAACAACGTTTCCGCAGGAATATGATGGCGCATAATATACGCCCGAATTGCTAATTGAATGGAATAAAAACCAATAAATGACACAATCAACCAAGTACGGCGAATATTCCAAACAAACAGCATCAACGCCGCCGTTGCCACAAAAAACGCGGTCAAACCCGAACCGCCCCATTGATACGCAGGCGATGGCGTAATCATGCCTTGGCTGAACAATAACGCCGCCACCACCCCAAATAAAGATGGGTTATACACATGCCGTCCCTGATGGGTAAATAAATATTTAGACGCAATGGCAAAAAACGGTGGCAACATCGCCAACCAAATCCCATGCGAAAAATTGGTCAGCATAGACAAACTCGTACCCGTAATAGTCGCACTCAAGGGAAACAACAATGTTTTACGGCGTACAAAATAATGCAACAACACTTCCAAGCTCACACTCACGCCCACAATCGTGGCAATTTGCATGGGCGAACGGTTAAAACCCCAAAATAAAGTGCCTAACGTTAAAAACGTCAGTTGCAAACCCAATACCGCCCAACGTGCATCGTGGCGATTGGGTAAACGTTCAACTGGTATCATTGAAATTATCCTAATTTAAAATTTTATAGCTAAATTCACTTTTAAATCAGCTATATTACAAAGCCCCTGCTTCCACATACGGTACGTGCCCATCTAATGCAAAAGGCTGTTCATCAAACTGCACTTGAAATAAATAACCACCTGCTGAAATTTTGGCGTAATCCGCCAATACAGGTAAAAGCGGGTCGCGTTCATGAAATGCACACACCAAATAATGCCAACCACCGCCACAATGCGCCCGATACACCGTCCGCAACAATGCCCGACACACCGCCAAATCATCCTGTTCAATCGCCAGCAAGCTGATATATGCACAGCGCAATTTCTCTGATACCGCAGGCAAGGGCGCAAACGGCGTGAAACGACACAAACCATTGTAAATCGGGCGCAAATATCGCCAAATGCCACGATAATGTTCCACATGAATTTGCCGAAACGCGCTTTGCTCCCATACCGCCAATGCGCCTACGATTTGCCCATTTTCTTTACACGCTAAATAAAAATCTTGAATGCGTAAACCATACAATCGCCCATTTACCAAATCATCTGGGCAATAATAGGGGGCGAATTGTCGGCGTTGATGCTGTTGATTGATGAATTGGAATACGGCTGATGTGTCGGCTGGCTCGGCTTGACGAATGTGTATGCCATCCACACGATATTCGGCTTTTTGCCAACCCAATAATAACATCGGCGTATGCACCAAACCCAAAGGCAAATAAGGTGGCAAACGCGCACGGTTTCGTGTCAGCGCATTGAGTGCTAGGTGATTGTCTTTCAAAATCATGGTAGTATAGACGGGCAATGGCTGTTGCGCGTGTTGTTGGCGCAAAAAATCGTAACTGCGCTGCAATGTCATGCCTGCACGATAAGCTACATTCAAACGTAAATCTGCCAAATAACCGATGTCCATCAATTCACCGTTTACATACGCAGGCAGCCTGAAACGCGCCCCCAAACCTGCCAATTCCCCCGTTTGCGTATTCACTCCTTTAAATACCTGCGCACTTGCCCCTTGAATCCGACTGACTGCAAAATAACTCGGTTCACGCCGAAAACTGACGCCAATTTCACCCTCCATCACATTTTCACGCAATAAAGCGCGTAGTTTGGCATCGTCTTCTGCTTGTGCTAATTGAATGTGAATGGACATATTATCTTTTCTATTAAAATTAAATTTAAATAATCATCGTAATTTATTATAATAACATAAATTCCATCATTTCTAACTTCAATGACCATGTCAAAATTAACTAATTATTGGTATATTGTGGCGCGTGAACGCGATGTTCGCCGCAAACCACGCTCTATCCGCCTATTTAATCAACACTATGTTGTTTTTCAAGCTCAAAATGGCGAATTTGCAGCTTTACAAGACCGTTGTCCGCATCGCAATGTCCCCTTATCTGAAGGCAAAGTATGTGATGGCGAAATCCAATGTCCCTATCACGGCTGGCGTTTCAACAGCAAAGGCGAATTAAGCCATATCCCCTCATTACCCACACAAACACCACCCAATATCATCGTGCCATCCGTACATTGCTGCGCTCAAGATGGCTATATTTGGCTATGCGTGGGTGAACCTGAATCGCCCAAACCCTTGCCTTTTGCCCATTTAGGCGAAACAGGCTGGGTAAGTTTTAAAATGCGCAAACGTTTCCAAGCGTCTGTGGCGCAATGTTTGGAAAATTTCTTGGATTGTCCCCACGCTGTTTATGTGCATCAAGGCTTATTTCGTAGTCCCACACGCAAACCCGTTCGCGCCACCTTGCGTTATTTAAGCGATGGCGCACAAGTGGAATATGCCAACGAGCCGCGCGAACAAAGCTTGGTGTGGCAATGGCTACAAAACAGCGATACCGAGATGCGCCACACCGACCGTTTTATTGCGCCAGCCACATCACGAGTTGATTACCAATTTTCTGATAAAAAGCATTACATCATTACCTCATCTTGCACCCCATTAAGCGATACCGAAACCGAAGTACATACTGTAATGACCTTTAAATACGGTCAATGGGGCAATTTCATTCGCCTGTTTTTTGAGCCATTATCCCACATCATCATTCAACAAGATGTCAATATTTTGAAAAAACAACGGGATAATATTAACCGCTTTGGTGGAACGGAACGCTTTTATATTCATTCAGAAATGGATGTTTTACTCCCTGCGATTGTGGCATGGCGCAAAGCCTTATCAGAAGGAACAACGCCACCGCCAGCCGATATGGTCAAAGAATTTGAATTATTTTTATGAAGCTGAAACAACAATATGCTTGGGCTGTTGGCACCACTTTTGCGGCATCGGGCGCGTTTTATCTGTGGCAAAATGATTGGGCAACAGCAGGCGGACACATTGCGCTCCCCAAAGCCTTGTGGCTAGGTTTGACGATTTTTTATTGGTTAATTTTGCCGCCGTTGTTATTACGCTTACCCTTAAGCCGACCTGCTCAACGCATTTGGCAAATTTTTTGGGCGTTGATGTTGTTACGCGCGATATTGGAAATGTGGTTATTGTATGGCTTGGGGGCGTGGAAATATGCTTATGGGATTGCTCATGATGGGGTAAGTGCGATTTGGTTATTTTGGGGCGCATGGCGATTTCGTCAAACCCACGCATTAGCCGAAAGTCCACATATGTCGGTGATGGCAATGATGTTTATGATGGAAATGGGATTTGCTTATTATATTTCTCATTTTAATGCCCAACATATTCATGCAAAATTATGGTTTATTGGTTGGGAAGCTCCGCATTTGCCCAATCAAATCATCACTTGTTTGTGTGTTTTATTTTTGATTTTTTGGATGAAAAAATTGGCAATTTTGTTTAGGAAGACATCATGACCAAGCTCTATACCAGCCATTGCACCCCCAGCGAATTAAGCGAAACCGATATTCACGCGCTGTATCAGCTATATGGCACTTACTACGGTGGCACATCGCCCGAATTATTCCGCCGTGATTTATTTGAAAAAGACCGCATTTTGCTGTTACACGACCATGAACTTCAGCAAATACGGGGGTTTAGTACGTTAAAAATCATTCCCTTTACGCATGATGGGCAACAGGCTCGCGCCATTTTTTCGGGCGATACGATTATTGACCATCATTATTGGGGAGAACAAACGTTGCCATTGGCATGGTGTGAATTGATTGGCGAAATTGCTTCACAGCAGCCTGAAAAGCCGTTGTATTGGCTGTTGATTGTGAAAGGCGACCGTACTTATCGTTATTTAAATATTTTCAGTAAAACGTATTATCCCAACCGCCGTTATGCCACGCCACCTGCAATTCAAGCAATAATCAATCAACTCGCCACGCAACGTTTTGGTGAATATTATTGCGCTCAAACAGGCATTGTTCATTATCCGCAAACACATGGCTACCTGAAACCTGAATGGGCAAATCCCGACACCAGCTCACACCCCGAAGCGCGTTATTTTGCAGAACGCAATCCGCATCATGCTGATGGCGATGAATTGGTGTGTTTGACGGCATTGTGTGCAGATAATTTACGTTCCTTCGCCTTGCGCGGTTTTCAACAAGGTTGGACAAAAAAGGATGTGTGATGCTTGCTGATGAAATCATCCGTTATACTGCTGGTACACTTGCTGATTTGGAATATGCCTTGCATCATCCGCAAACAGTACAACATGCCATCTTGCGCCAAATCATAGACGCTAACCGCAACACGCCATTTGGACGCGCCCATCATTTTGCCGATATTCACACTGCTGAAGATTATGCTCAAGCCGTTCCCATTCAATCATATGAAGATTTTCAGACTGCCATTGAACGCATTTACCAATTTCAGCACAATGATTTAACGGCAGAATCAGTCATTCAATTTGAATGCACGGGTGGCTCGAGTGGCGGTGCAAAATACATTCCCTATACCCCCTCTTTATTACACGCATTTCAGCGCGGTATTCACGCATGGTTAGGCGATTTGGCAATGCGCCGACCACAAGCATTTACAGGCAAATTATTTTTCATCATCAGCCCTGCCATGCGTACCGAAAACCAGAGTCCTAGCGGTATTCCGATAGGCAATGGCGATGATTTAACCTATTTGGGCGAACATCTGGCAACTTTATTTGCGCCACATACCTTATTTCAAGCACAATTATTGGCACAACAAAGCCCTGAACAATGGTTACAAACCAATGCATTGATGCTGGCTCAAGCCCCTGATTTGAGCTTGATTTCGGTGTGGAGTCCCACTTTATTGATGCAAATTTTGCATACATTGCATCGTGAACAAGACCAAATTTTACCCCACATTACCTCACCATCGCGCCAACAACAACTCAGCCAAGCATTAAGCGGTGAACGCATCCACACCCCATCTATTTGGTCGCAACTGGACACCATTAGCTGTTGGGATAGCCACACCGCCAGCGCACCTGCACAAACTTTGCGCGAACTGTTCCCCCACGCCATTGTGCAAGGCAAAGGCTTATTGGCAACCGAAGCCATCAGCACCATTCCCTTTGGAAAACACCAGCACACTTTACCCACGCTGACCAGCCATTATTACGAATTTGCCGATGACAACCACCGCATTTACCCCATTCATCAATTAAAAACCGACACCATTTATCGCTTAATCATCACCACGCAAGGCGGTTTGTATCGTTACGACACGGGCGATTATGTGATGGCACAAGCCAGCGAATATGCCGTGCCTGCCTTACGTTTTATGGGACGTGGTCATTTATACAGCGATGTCTGTGGTGAAAAATTAAATGAACGTTTTGTCGCCCATATCATGAATCAATGCGATACACGTTTCACCGAATATTGCGTATTACAAGCGATTGGCAATCAATATACTGTGATTGCGCCACCATCGGCACGCATTTGGCTAACACCTGAATTATTAGCAAAACTAGACCAAGGTTTAGCCACCAATCCGCAATATCACTATGCACGTCAAATCGGACAATTAGCCCCATTAACAATAAAATGGGTAGAACACGTTGATGTGTATGCTTTATCGTTTAACAAACAAAAAAAATGGGGCGTACAAAAAGTAGGTTTACTGTTGCCTGCGATTGAAGCCTAACTCATCATTCACGAAAGGACAATTATTTATGGATTCAGCTTCCACATGGCAACATTGGGCGCAAGTATGGTATGTGGTCGGACGCAGCGACCAATTAGCCAAAGGCGATGTTTTCTCTGGACATTTGGGTGGACACGCATTTGTGGTTTATCGTACAGATTCAGGCGCGATTCAAGCCATAGACGCTTTTTGTTCCCATATGGGCGCACATTTACGCACCGCCAAAGTGGTGGGTAATGCCTTGCAATGTGGTTTGCACGGTTGCCTGATTGAACCCACACATCACACCCACATTCAACCCATTGAACACATACAAACAGGTTGTCGCATTCCCACTCGTGCATGGTTATGCCAAGAGCGATTTGGCTTAATTTGGCTCTATCCACCCAGCGAACAACCTGCTCCACCACTACCCTTTCAAGCATTCCATGAAACCGATTTTATTTATGGCAATATTGGTGGCTTAACCATTCAAGCGGATTGGCGAGCCATGATTTGCAACGGTTTTGATTTAGGGCATATGATAACCGTTCATCAACGACAAGTGGTTGGCGAACCCATTTTTTCAGATTTGGCGGAAGGCGGTATTCGGATGGATTATGAAACACGTGTATTGGCAAAAGGCGGTTGGTCAAGCGCGGTGATGGAATATTTATCGGGTGGGCGAATTGTGTTGAGCCATTTATGCTGTGGTAGCACGATTTTGGTACACAGTCGTGTTGGAAAATTTGAAACGGTTGGCATTTTTTCAGCCTTGCCACAAGATTTGCCACAAACGCCACCTGAACAACGCCATACTCGTGCCTTTGCCGCCATCGCCATTCCCAAAACAGCCAAATGGCGCACCATTCAATTATGGGCGGCACGCGCTTTGTATTTTGCCTTTTTGCGTAAAGATTTTACGGTGGTAGAACACATGCGTATGAAATTAGATGGTGTTGATGATGTGGGCGTACGCGCAGTTTTGGCTTATCAAAGCCGTTTATCAGCGATTAAAGGGGCGGAATATGTGGAAAAAATGTGATTTAACGCTGTTAAACATCATCATTTTAATCACGGCAACGGTGGTAAATGGGGTGTGTTTATACATTGCCTCACATAGCGGTTGGGGGTGGACAATATTAGCCATGCTGATATTTTCACTCAGTAATAATACGATGTTTTCTTTATTACATGAATGTGTGCATGATGTGTTTTCGCCTTCCACCACGCTCAATCGCTGGGTTGGACGTTATACAGCATCGTGGTTTCCAACAGGATTTGCAGTTCAACGCGCTTATCATTTATTGCATCATCGCAATAATCGTTCGGCATCGGAACAATTTGATGTCTTGCATGAACACGATGTTCGCTGGCTAAAATATGCGCAATGGTATGCGATTTTTTCGGGTTTGTATTGGGTGATTGCGACCATTGGCGTGTTGATTTTTGCTTTAACTCCAAAACGTTGGCGCGATGCCATTGTGCAATTATTAGGCAAACAAGGCGGCGTACAAACTGGTGGCGAAAGCTATATTGGCACACTCAATGCGTTACCACCTATTCAAGCGCGAGCGGAAGTGTGGGGGGCGATGGCATTTCAGTTGATGTGTTTTGTGGTATTGGATTTAAGCGTTTCAGGCTGGCTGTTGTGTTATGCCAGTTTTGGTTTGCAATGGAGTTCTTTGCAATATACTGACCATGCGTATTCGCCATTAGACCGCCGAAATGGTGCGTGGAATTTGATTGTCCCCAAATTCATCCGTTTGATTTTTTTGAACTACCATTATCATCTTGCCCATCATCAACATCCCCAAATCGCATGGCGTGATTTGCCTAAATATGCCGAAACAGGTGTTCGCTTTCGCCATGTTTGGCAACACTGTTTACGCGGCCCCAAACCCGTTGAACACTTTCCCACATTTCCAACCGAATCATTAAAATCATGACTTTGCCTTATGCTCGCGCTTTTCAATTCAGTTTGATTATGGGTTTTACCCTATTATTTTTAATCTTTTATGGTGGCAGTAGTTATGCTATGTCATGGTTGGCATTGCCAAAACATCATATTGCTTGGGCATTTGAACGCAATTTGCCGTTAATGCCTGCGTGGTCGTGGGTGTATATCACCATGCCTGTGGTGTTGATTGGCGTAAGCGTCCGATTGACTTGGCAACGGCAATGGTTGTTGTTTCAAACATTGGTGTGGCAATTAGGGATGGCGTGTGTGTGCTTTTGGCTGTTTCCTGTGCAATTAGATTTTCCGCCCGTGCAGACAGATGATTGGTCTTTAGCCATCGCGCATCAAATGGGTATGCAACATAATTATTTGCCTTCTTTGCATTGCGCGTTTGCTTGCACGGCGGCGTTGATGATGGGGCGAAAGTGGGTTTTATGGTTATGGGCAATGGCGGTGTGTTTCAGTACTTGGGCGATTCATGCACATCATTTATGGGACATTGTGGCTGGGGTGGTATTGGCAGTCATCAGCTATCGCATTTTGCAAGCGCGAACGCAAGATGCTGATACGTTAGCCAATGTGCGTTTGCGTTGGTTATTGTGGGTGAATCAAATTCGTTTTACTTATCGGCATCGGCGTTATGGTTTGATTAGTTTGATTTTATTGGTGCAATATGGGCGCAATCGTCCACGCGGCAGACGGTTAATCATTGGCTATTGTCTATTGCAAGCCTATGATGATGTGATGGATGGCGACCGAACTTATCCCGTTTCCCCCGATATTTTCGCGCGGCAGTTGATTCAAGCATGGCAACATCAACGTTTTCAGAGTGATGATGAATTGCATATTTTGGCGCAAGCATTGTCTGTTCAATTACAAACTTTGGCTGATGCGTCAGCTGCTTATGATGATATTGAGCAATTATTGCGCTTGATGTACGTTGATTATCAACGCGCTCAAAGTCATCAATTGCTGACGCAAACGGCATTGCAACAGCAATTACATCAAACGTTTTATCATTCATTGAATATTTTATTTCGCACCCTAGAATCGCCCACTCGTGCCGACCAGATTCCTGAATTGATACACGCATTAAGTTGGTGTTCGGTGGTGCGTGATTGGGATGATGATTTGGCGGCTGGCATCATCAATATTCCTGCGGAACAATGGCAGCAAACGGATTTTCCGCCCCCTAGCCCCACTCAACCTGCAAATGGCTACGCGCTCGCCCAACATCCAGCCATCCGCGCATGGCAACAAGCGCAACGTATTGCCACGCAACAACAATTAGCGCAACTGAATCAGCGTTTGCAAGCGCAACCACTAGACCCAATAGGTGAGCGAATTGTGCGGCTATTTGCGCGTTCGGTGGCGAAATTTGTACATTCGTTAAAAAGTGTTCAGGCTGCCTGAAAGTAAGTGCCAAAGATGCCAATAACCGTTAAAATCAGCCCATTTTGATTACAAGGATAAGTTCATGACCGCTCCGATGTACACTTTATTGGTATTGGCATTGATTATTGCCAATGCGCCGTTTTTGACTCAACGTGGTTTGGGTATGATTCCGTTGCAACGGAAAACGTTTTGGCATCATTTGGGGGAATTGGTGTTGGGATTTGTTTTATTGGCTGGCTTGGCGTATTTATTGGAAAAACGGACGGGTTCGGTGCATTCGCAGGATTGGGAATTTTATGTGGTGGTGATTTGTTTGTATTTGGTGTGTGCGTTTCCTGCGTTTGTGTGGCGGTATTTTTGGCATTCGCGCCATCGGGAATGATGATATAGCTAATTTAATTTTAAATCGCTACAAGGCGGCGAGCCGCAGATAGTACAAGTAGTACAGCAAGGCGAGCCAACGCTGTAGCGGTTTAAAAGTGAATGAGCTATATGAAATGCGGACGGTTTCGTGCCACCAACCCAAGCGTGGGTGTGGCGGCAAGACGCCACGTTCCCCCCATTCATTTCAGGCTGCCTGAAAGATGGTTGGATTGATTTTTAAAATGAGTAATTAAATATGAAAACACAAGTGCATTTATTTTCAGGCTTTTTGGGAACGGGCAAAACCACCGCCATCCGCAGCCTGATTTCACAAAAACCTGAATCAGAACAATGGTTAATTATTGTCAATGAATTTGGTGAAATTGGTATTGACGGCTCGGTTTTGTCGGACAATGGCATTCCTGTGGCGGAAATCGCAGGGGGCTGTTTGTGCTGCACGGCAGGGGCGCAGATGGGCGATACCATCAAAAAAATGCTCAATAGTACGCAACAACCGCATCGGATGCTGATTGAAGCAAGCGGTTTGGCACACGCGGCGGGCGTGATTGATGAATTGAAAGCACCTGAATTTGCGAATGTGTTAGAAATTGGCGCGGTATTGACGCTGGTTGACCCACGCCAATTTATTGACCCTGATTTTGCCAGCCATGCTTTGTACAAAGACCAAGTGGGCGTGTGCGATGTGCTGTTGGCGAGCAAAACCGATTTATGCACGCCTGAACAATTAGCACAATTTCATGAACAAGCCGCGAAACTCTTTCCGCCAAAAGCATTGATTGCTGAAGTGCAAAACGCGCAAGTGCCGTTGGCTTGGTTGGACACGCCTGTTACAGAAAAATCACGTTATCGCATCAAAACATTGCCTGACAACACAATGGGTTACCAATCACAAGGGTTTACCTTCCCAGCAGGACGCAATTTTGATGGCGAACGCATCACCCAATTTTTTAATGATTTGCCCAAAATGACCGAAGGCTTGGTTCGCGCCAAAGGCGTCTTTCAAGTGCTGGACACATGGGTTTGGCTGAACTGGGTGGACGGACAATGGGGCGCAAACCAAGTGTCATGGCGACGCGATAGCCGTTTTGAATTGATTGCGAAATCATTTGATGCCGATGAAATTGAGCGGCGTTTGAATGATGCGTTAGAATAATCACCTCTTTTTTTCAGGCTGCCTTTTTTTGAAAAATGACCTGAATATTTGCCAGAACGCGGCGTCTTGCCGCCGCACCCACGCTAAAACCAGTGGCACCCCAAAATAACCGTTGTACCGAAAGATAATCCCAAACCCACACATTGAACGAGAACACAAACCAAATGAGCCAAAAAAACATTACCAATATGGTGGTCAAACAACTTGCCAATCCCAAAAACTGGACGAAAAAGAAATTTGCAGCACTAGGCGTTGCCGTTGCCAGCGCATTTATTGCCAACCAATTTGCCAACAAAGCCCCATCAAGTGGCAATGCCGCCGCCAAAAAAGGACAAACCTACCAAGCCAAAGTCATCAAAGTTGCAGACGGCGACACCGCCACCGTAACCGACACCCACGGTGCTACCCACAAAATCCGCTTTGCCTACATTGACGCCCCCGAAAAAGCCCAAGCGCACGGCATGGCAAGCAAAGCTGCCCTAGAAAAACTTATCCAAAACAAACAAGTACAAGTATTCGTAACCGATGTGGACAGATACCAACGCGAAGTTGCCGTGGTCAGCGTCAATGGATTAGACGTGAACTATGAGCAAGTGAAAAATGGCAACGCTTGGCATTACCAAACCTACGCCAAAAAATCACAACCATCACGCGAATACAACCAATACGCCGCCGCATTAGCCGCCGCCGAAAAAAGCCGCACAGGCTTATGGTCAGGCAAAAAACCCCAAGCCCCATGGGAATATCGCGCCCAATTACGCGCCCAAGGCGGCAATGCCGAAGAATAATAAAACTGCCTGAAAATAAGACCACTTATTTTCAGGCAGCTTGCTGGAGTGGGTGTGTGTTCCACGCCGATTTCTTCTCGTTCTTCTTTGTTATTAAACTTGGCTTGTAGTCAAATGTAATTCATTTATTACCAAATTGCAAGGAAAATTTTTATGCATTCCATCTTATTGGCATCAGGCAGCCCGCGCCGCCGCGAAATTTTAGAAAATTTAGGCTTTATTGTGAACAAGTTATTCGCAGAAATTGACGAAACGCCACACGATAACGAAAACGCCATGGATTACGTCCACCGCATGGCGATTGAAAAAAACCGCGCCGCCGTTGCCCAATTTGGCAGCACCGAACAAGCCATCTTGTCCGCCGACACCACCGTTGCATTCAACGGCAACATACTCGGCAAACCCGACAACGCCGCCCACGCCCGCGACATCCTACACACCCTATCAGGACAAACCCACCAAGTTTTAACCGCTGTCTGCGTTTCACGCGCAGGGCAAGAATACATTACCGTACAATCCAGCGATGTCACATTCAAACCCCTATCCGAAGCCGAAATCGCCGCCTACATTGCCACAGGCGAGCCACTAGACAAAGCAGGTGCGTATGGCATTCAAGGCTTGGGAGGTGCATTTGTTGCCCATTTATCGGGCAGTTTTACAGGCGTGATGGGCTTGCCCGTATTTGAAACGCTGGCATTATTGCGCGAGGCAGGCGTGAGCGTACCACCATTTAGCGCGTAACAATACCATGACTGGATGATTTGCCAGAACGCGGCGTCTTGCCGCCGCACCCACGCTTTAGGGTGTGTGGTGCGGACAGGTGCGTTCTCCGTAGGTACGGTTAGCGATAGCGTAACCGTACGAATGTTTCTTTGAAATTTCACATACATTCGTACGATTACGGCTTGCGCCTAATCGTACCTACGCGAACTA
>JBHARQ010000076.1:0-2506 GCA_041831015.1 Simonsiella sp.
TCTTATTTGTGTTGAAACGACTCTAGATGCGATGATGGATAAAAAGTTGAACATCCCAGAACGCGGCGTCTTGCCGCCGCACCCACGCTTTAGGGCGGTGGCACGGAACGGTGCGTTTTCCATAGAACGGTCAGTCGGATGCTTGTATCCGACATAATCCTTTGATTCTCATAAAAATGTCGGATTCAAGTATCCAACCGACCGCGCTATGAAGTGCGGATGTATTCGTACCACCAACCTAAAAGCGTGGGTGCGGCGGCAAGACGCCGCGTTCCCGTTCAATACAGGTTTTTTTATTTGTATCATAGCCTGTTTAATCTTGACTAAAACACTAGGTTATTGCACAATGCTCACATAACAAAAAAGCGGAGCGTAAAACCATGCGATTAACCACAAAAGGACGTTTCGCCGTAACCGCCATGATTGATTTGGCGATGAACGCGCAAAACCACGCCGTGAAACTCAATGCCATTAGCGAACGGCAAAAAATCTCTCTTTCCTATTTAGAACAATTATTTAGCAAATTGCGCCGCGCAGGTTTGGTGGAAAGCATACGCGGGCCGGGCGGTGGCTATGTCTTGGGTAAATCTGCCGACCAAATCAACATCGCCCAAATCATCGCCGCCGCCGAAGACAGTTTAGACGCGACTTTGTGTAGCGGCAAAGCGAATTGCCAAAGCGGTGCGCCTTGTTTAACCCATAATTTATGGGAAAATTTAAACCGCACCATTGATGATTATTTGAGTAGTGTAACGCTTGCCAACTTGCTGGAACAAACGCCACCCGACAAGCAAACGCAAATTGTGAAAATGACGCATATTCACGTTTGATTTCATAGTTGAAAATAGGCAAAGTTATGAAATTTTATTTATTATTTGCCCTATTATTTGCCACACCCATGACAATCGCCCAAAAACAACCCGACCACATGCCCGTGCAATTATGCGCCCAAACCGCAGACGGCAAAATCCGCTTGGTTTTGGATACCGCACAGCAAACCGTTCGCTATATGGGCAAAAATCAAGCCATTCCGCTTGTATTTCAAAGTGAACGCTTAACTAATACTGTATCAGGTCGCCCGTCCGAATTTGAATACCGTTGGCAAGAACGCTATCAAGGCAAAGCCACAGGCGAATACCGCTATCGTTTAATGGGTGCCAATTTTTATCAATTTCGCTACATCAATTATCGCAATCAAAAAATAATTGATTTTGAAAATATTTTTATTGACCATAATGATACAGGTTGCCCCATTCACTTTTCAGGCAGCCTGAACATTGAATTTATCTAAAAAATACACATTATCAGTAAAGGAACACAACATGACCCAACCCATTTACCTTGACTACGCTGCCACCACATCCGTTGATAAACGCGTTGCCGAAAAAATGATTCCCTACTTAACCGAACAATTCGGCAACCCCGCGTCCAACAGCCACAGCTACGGCTGGACAGCCGAAGAAGCAGTAGAAAATGCCCGCGCAGAAGTTGCCAAATTGATTAACGCCGACCCCAAAGAAATCGTTTGGACAAGCGGTGCGACCGAGTCCAACAACTTGGCAATCAAAGGCGCAGCCCAATTCTACAAAACCAAAGGCAAACACCTGATTACCGTCAAAACCGAACACAAAGCGGTTTTAGACACCATGCGCGAATTGGAGCGTCAAGGCTTTGAAGTAACCTATTTGGGCGTACAAGAAAATGGTTTGATTGATTTGGAAGAATTGAAAGCCGCCATTCGCCCCGACACGATTTTGATTTCGGTAATGTGGGTAAACAATGAAATTGGCGTGATTCAAAATATTCCCGAAATTGGCAAAATTTGCCGTGAAAACAAGATTATTTTCCATGTGGACGCTGCCCAAGCCTGTGGCAAAACGCCTGTGGACGTAGAAGCCGCGCAAGTGGATTTGCTGTCTATGTCGGGACACAAAATTTACGGCCCGAAAGGCATTGGTGCGTTGTATGTGCGCCGTAAACCGCGTGTTCGCTTGGAAGCGCAAATGCACGGTGGCGGACATGAACGCGGTTTCCGTAGCGGTACATTGCCCACTCATCAAATTGTGGGCATGGGCGAAGCGTTCCGTTTAGCGCGTGAAGAGTTGGAGCAAGACCGCGCTCATGCGTTGAAATTGCGCGAAATTTTCTTGGACGGCATTAAAGACATTGAAGAAGTGTACATCAATGGCGATTTGGAACAGCGCGTTCCCACCAATTTGAACGTGAGCTTTAACTATGTGGAAGGCGAAAGTTTGATTATGGCGGTGAAGGAATTGGCGGTGTCTAGCGGTTCGGCGTGTACGTCTGCGAGCTTGGAGCCGAGCTATGTGTTACGCGCTTTGGGTCGCAACGATGAATTGGCGCACTCTTCATTGCGTATCACATTCGGTCGCATGACTACGGAAGAAGATGTAAAATTTGCGGCGGAATTGATTAAAGCGAAAATCGGTAAATTGCGTGATTTGTCGCCACTGTGGGAGATGTTTAAGGAAGGGATTGATTTGAA
>JBHARQ010000077.1:0-6722 GCA_041831015.1 Simonsiella sp.
TAATCATCTCCATCAAGATATAAGCTATTCGGAAAAACTTTAAATTTTTCAAAGGTCTTTATTTGTAAGTCAAGTTCATAGCTATATTTACCCAATTCTTTTAATTTTTCACTTTTTTCTTTATTGGTTGAATCAGCATAATATTCTAATTGTGCCTTACGATAAGCTGGATAATCATGTAGTTTTGGAATATTCATACCAATGGCATAACTTTTTATATACACATAACTTGGGTATGATACCCATATATTTTGTTGATTATACATAGAGCTGCTTTCACTATAAAATTTCAAACGATCTATTGTACAGAACAATAGCTCGCGTAGGTACGATTAGGCGCAAGCCGTAATCGTACGAATGTATGTGAAATTTCAAAGAAACATTCGTACGGTTACGCTATCGCTAACCGTACCTACGGAGAACGAACGAACAACGTGCCACAAACCCAAAAGCGTGGTGCGCGGCAAGACGCGCGTTCCCGTCAAAATTCAGGCTGCCTGAAATACGCAAAACACGCTTTCAGGCAGCCTGAATTTTATTTCATCACACCACAATATTCACCAAACGCTTCGGCACCACAATCACTTTTTTCGGCTCTTTGCCTTCCATGAATTTTTGTGCGCCTGCGGTGGCAAAAGCGGCGGCTTTAATCTCGTCTTCGCTGGCTTCCACGGCAACGCTGATTTTGTCGCGCAATTTGCCGTTTACTTGCACCATCATTTCCACTTCGGTTTTCACCAAGGCGGTTTCGTCCACTTTCAGCCAGCTTTCTTGCCACAATTTGCCGTTGGCGTGCAATTCGCCCCACAACGTTTCGCAAATGTGCGGCACAATCGGCGACAGCAAAATCAATACCGCTTCCAACACTTCACGCGCCACCGCTTGACCGTCTGCGCCTGTGGTGTCGGTTTTGTCGTATTGGTTGAGCAATTCCATCACGGCAGCAATGGCGGTGTTGAATTGCTGACGGCGGTCGTAGTCATCGGTTACTTTGGCAATGGTGCTGTGCAATTTGAAACGCAAATCTTTCAGGCTGCCTGAAAGCGCGTCTTGATTGCCTGCAAATTTCGCCACATTCGCGCCACCTTGTTGCACAAACTCATACACCGTGCGCCACAAACGCGACAAGAAACGGTGCGCCCCTGCCACACCAGCGTCCGACCACTCCAACGATTGCTCGGGCGGAGACGCAAACATCATAAACAAACGTGCCGTATCCGCGCCATACGCGTCAATGATTTGTTGTGGGTCAACGCCATTGTTTTTGGATTTGGACATTTTTTCCACGCCACCAATGACCACAGGCAAACCGTCCGCATTCAAAATGGCGGAAATCGGGCGACCTTTGTCATCGGTTTGCACGGTTACTTCGCTTGGGTTGAACCATTCTTTTTTACCGTCTTCTTTGTCGCGGTAGTAAGTGGCTTGCAACACCATGCCTTGCGTCAATAATTGCTTAAATGGCTCACGAACTGGCACAATATTTTCATCATTCATTAATTTTGTGAAGAAACGTGCGTACAGCAAATGCAAAATCGCGTGTTCAATACCGCCAATGTATTGGTCCACTTGTCCCCAATATTGTGCAGCTTCGGGCGCGACCATGCCACCGTCAAATTTAGGCGACATATAGCGGAATTGATACCAGCTTGACTCGTTGAACGTGTCCATGGTGTCGGTTTCACGACGCGCAGGTTTGCCACAACATGGGCAAGTGGTCTCGTAAAATTCAGGCATTTTTGCCAATGGCGAACCCGAACCATCAGGCACCACATTTTCAGGCAACACGACTGGCAAATCTTGTTCTGGCACAGGCACATCGCCACAATCTTCGCAGTAAATCACAGGAATTGGGCAACCCCAATAGCGTTGGCGCGAAATGCCCCAGTCGCGCAAACGGTATTGCGTTTTGGGTTCGCCAGCGTTTTGGCTTTGCAATTTTGCGCCAATTTTATCAAACGCTTGCGCCACGCTCAAACCGTCAAATTCGCCCGAATTGACCAATTTTGTATTTTCTTTTTCGCCATACCAATCATGCCAAACCGTGTTATCGTATTCAGTAGGCGCATTTTCCAAGCTAACCACTTGTTTAATTGGCAAATGATATTTCAAGGCAAATTCAAAATCGCGTTCATCATGCGCTGGCACAACCATGACCGCGCCATCGCCATAACCCCAAATCACATAATTCGCAATCCACACTTCCAATTTATCGCCTGTGAGCGGATTAATCACATAACGACCTGTTGGCAAACCCTTTTTCTCCATTGTTGCCATGTCGGCTTCGGCAACGCTACCTGCTTTGCATTCCGCGATAAATGCTTGTAATTCAGGATTATTTTCTGCCGTTGCTGTTGCCAACGGATGTTCTGCCGCCACCACCACAGCACACGCGCCAAACAGCGTGTCGGGGCGAGTGGTATAAACTTGCAAATATTGCGCGTAATCGCCTGTCAAACCCGCTTTGCTGTCGTCTGCCACCGCAAAACGCACGGTCATACCGCGAGATTTGCCAATCCAGTTGCGTTGCATGGTTTTGACTTGTTCGGGCCAATCCAAGTCGTCCAAATCCGCCAACAGTTGCTCGGCATAATCGGTAATGCGGTAGTAATACATCGGAATTTCGCGTTTTTCCACCAACGCGCCACTGCGCCAACCGCGACCGTCCACCACTTGTTCATTTGCCAACACGGTTTGGTCTACGGGATCCCAGTTTACTGTACCTAATTTTTTGTAAACAATGCCTTTTTTTAGCAATCGCGTGAACAATAATTGCTCCCAACGATAATATTCAGGCTGGCACGTTGCCAATTCGCGTTCCCAATCCAGCGCGAAACCCAAAGATTTAAGCTGTTGTTTCATATAATCAATATTGGAATACGTCCACGCGGCAGGCGCGACTTTGCGGTCAATGGCGGCGTTTTCGGCAGGCATACCGAATGCGTCCCAGCCCATGGGTTGCAACACATTGTATCCTTGCAATTTTTTGAAACGCGAGCGCACATCGCCAATGGTGTAATTGCGGACGTGTCCCATGTGCAATTTACCGCTTGGGTAGGGGAACATGGACAGGCAGTAGAATTTGGGTTTGGTGGCGTCTTCGGTTACGTTGAAGGCGCGTTCGGTTGCCCATTTTTCTTGGACAACAGGCTCAATGGCAGAAGGTTGGTATTGTTCTTGCATGGTGTTTGAATTCACAAAAAAGAAAATAAAAAATAACGCGTGATTATAGCAGTTTCACAACTTTTCAGGCTGCCTGAAAAAAGGTTTCTATGATTTGACAGGAACGCGCGTCTTGCCGCGCACCACGCTTTTGGGTTGCTGGCACGTTTTCCGTCCGCGCTCCGTAGGATAAAACTGTAAATTCTTGCCGTAGGGGCGGATTTCATATCCGCCCTTTATGATGACAAAAACCATTGTGGAAAGGGCAGATATGAAATCTGCCCCTTATATGATTAAAGCTCCTATAGTTAGGAGCAAAATTTTGGTAAACCAAATAAATCAGCATTGCTGATACAAGCTCCTAACTTTGATTAATGTAATTAATTTAAAGTGTGGAGCTTTAATTATGTCATCAAATATCAATTTTGAAGTAGTTCAACAAGAAAACAAAACTTTTGCAGTTATTCGTCATGACGGTACTGAAAGTGTTGTACTTGGTCAATATAAATCTAAATCTTACGCAATGAAGAAACTGAATCAATTTTCTGAACTTGAAGTTTCTTCTGATGAGGCGCAAGAAAAATCAGAAGAAAATCGCATTGTATTTCGCAATGGCAAATTATCAGTTTTTCGTGCTGAAATTTGTGCAAAACAACAAAATGTAGATGTAAATCAATTACAAGACATTGTTAAAGAATTGGAAGGTTTATTGAATGATTATCTTCAATTAACTAATCCGATTGATGCTGTTGTTAAAACAATTCGTTCAAATATTGAGTTTTTTCAAGTTATGCTTTTAGCTCAAAGTTCTAGTGATATTTTATCTCAGTTACTTCAAGCTGATAGCGCAGCTAACGACAAAGCGCAAGCTGGCGATAGCTGCGCTATCAGCGCAGATTTACCCCCCTCTAGTAACACGGGGGGACTGGAAACAGAAGAGCAACAAGGGACTGAAACAAAAGCTCTCCCAAATTTTTTACAAGATACACATGAAGAGATTGAAAATTTTCAAGTATCTGAAACGTATCAACACTTTGTTATGGAACGTGGCATGGTAAAACAAGTCATGTTACGGCGTGGATTAAAAACGCCAGCTTTTATTGATACATTGAGCTTTACGATTAATGAACAATCATTTTGCTATTTTGAGAAAAAAGAAGTGGTTGATTTTGAAAATCATGGGCGCGTTGTTGAAGAAAAACGTTTTGTAGATGGTGTTGAAGCGTTGGCACAAGCTATTGCTGAATTTTTAGAAATTATGGGATTGAAACATTGTGGTCAGTCAAATGGTCGTAATGGTTATGAAACAGCTCTTTTGATTGGTAACGTAGAACAAAATCGCAATTATGGTTTTATTGCTTATGGTGGTCATCAACAAAAAGGCTCGGTCATGTTTCATTTAACAGGTGAAGGCTTGGTAATGGCTCGTGATGGCTGGGAAAAAAAGCTGTATCAGTGGCTTAAAAAACATGAACGTTTGGCTCGTATTACTCGGGTGGATATTTCACATGATATGTTGTGGGGTGGTTATACACTTGATGAAGCTGTACGAGATTGGGCAAATGACTGTTACACAGTGAGACAAACAAGACCGCATGGCGAAAGACAGGGTGTTGATTGGTTGAGTGGTACGAAAAAAGGCAGAACATTTTATATTGGCAGTAAGAAAAGCTCGCGTATTTTGTACTTTTATGAAAAGGGCAAACAGTTGGGCGATGAAGATAGTGAATGGGTTCGTGTTGAGCTACGACAAAGGAATAAAGATTACATTATTCCGCTTGATGTGCTGTTATATGCTGGAGATTATTTATGTTCGGCATATCCTTATTTGTCTAAAGTTTTGAACTATGATTTTTCGGAACAATACGCATTTGAACGTGTAAAAAAGACAAATGGCATTGCACTTGACCATGTATTGAAGTATGCAAAGATGCAAGTAAGCCCAGCGATACAAATGCTTAAAAATTTAGGGTTTGATGAGCAGGAAATCGTTGAGAAATTGTTTAATGAGAAAGCAAAACTTCCTAAACGATTGGTTTTAAAAAGTTCTGGTAATGAGTAATGCTCATTGATTTTAAACGTAAAGACGGATTTAGCGAGACTAAACCGCAAATAACAAATGAAAGGCATTCAAATGAAAGCAATTTTAACAAAAGTAAAATGGAATAAAGGCACGACTGAAAAAGGGCAAGTATATGATTATACTCGTGTAACGATGCAAACGCCGATTTATGAGCAAAGTCAAAATGAATTTGGTGTGGATAGCATGGAGTGCGAATACGGCACAGAAGCTAAACACGTTGAATTATTGATTTTTCGCGATAAATTACCTTGTGAAGTGGAATTTGACATGCTCCAAGTCATGAAAAAAGGCAAAATGGTTAATTTGGTTTCTAATATTCGTCCTGTTGCAACGGTAACAACGCGTAAGCCATTGGAATAATGTAATTTTAAAATCGTGCTTGCTGGGCTGCCAAGCATGACAAACTCCACACAGCAGCCCATTTTTTGAGATTTACTCATTATGAACGAATTTTTCGGTGTTTTATTGATGCTCATTGCAGCGTTCGGATTGTTTGTTTGCATAGTAAAAATATTCAAAATTTTTATTATGAGTAATGGCAAAACGGAGAAATAAATGCAACAAATTCCTTTTTGGTTCAAATTATGTTGTGCAGGATTATTATTTTTTGTGATTGTTCTGTGCATCTCATCTTACTACTTGTTTATGTAGTAACAGGCTTTCAGGCTGCCTGAATGAAAAAAAAGCCATTTATTTTTTATCAAGGAGTTTCTTATGAAACATATTAATTTAGCGAAAAAATTCGCACAACAAAAATATCAACAAATGATTGTTGCTGGTGCGACAGCTTTAATTGCTGCAAACGCATCTGCTGCAGGTATTGAGGACATTGGTACGCAAGTTGCCACAGAAATTGCCAAGTTTGCTGTTATGATTTCTGCAATCGGTACAGCAGTTCTGAGCGTGGTTGTCTTGATTCAAGGTTTCCGCATGGCATTTAACATGACAAAAACTGCTCGTTAAAAGTTGGGGGCTGTATGGGTTATCGGGTAGGTTATCAATGCTTTACAACTTCGGAAGCTGCACATGACTACTTGTTAAGCCAGCAGCCCCCGACCATTACACAGTATGGCAGGTTAATTCGTCCAGTTAAAGTAGGCAAAAATTGGTATTTTGGTACTCAAAGAATTCAGTTAAGTTTTCCACAATGTAGCATTGCAGAACAGATTGCTGAAGGTGCGTTGTTATCGGGCTTGCTGATATTTTTGGCTGTGATTGTTTTTGGTATTAATCAGATACGCAGGTTGATTGAGAGCGTAAGTAAGGTTGGCATAGATGATGATTGATATTTGGACGTTGTATGGTTTTATTATGGGTGCATTGGTTTTAAAGATTTTGCTGTTTTAAAAGTTGTGCTAAATTCTCCAATTTTTGGAGATTTATCATGTTTATCACGGAAGACCAATTATTTGAGCTTAAATATCGCTTGGGCGGTAAATATTACGGTTTGCCTTTGGCTGAAATTTTTTTGAAAGAA
>JBHARQ010000078.1:0-6717 GCA_041831015.1 Simonsiella sp.
GGAGTTGAGTAGGTTTATCTACACTACAGTGTCTTGGCACTCAGGGTGGGTTCAATTTCCTACTCAACTGGATAGGTGAATAATACGTTGTTATCCACACAAGTGGGAAGATACAAGGTTGGGTCGGAGACCCAACAGAAAGCCACAAAATCATCAAGTTGGGTTTTCAACCCAACCTACTATTCTACGGAGAATGCGGCGTTCCGTGCCACAAACCGAAAAGCGTGGGTGCGGCGGCAAGACGCCGCGTTCCCCATTTCAAATATTAGCGACTCAATAAGACATCAGCCAAAGAGCCTTTGTTGCGTCCCATCAAATTCAAGCCGTGTTCAATGCGTAATGCCAAAACATCGGCTTCAATCGCCACATCGGCAGGTGCCACTTTGCCGCCTTTGGCATCCCATGCGGTGCGTGAAGATTGTGAGCCATCATCTTCAATTTGCAGCATGGTTGCGCCATTTGGGTAAAATAAGATGACTTTGTGTTGTTTGTTGCCATCGGTTTCAATTTCTGCCATCAAGGTGCCGTTTGGATAGAAAAAGCGCATCAATGCGGAACCGCGACTGATGGAGGTGTCCATTTCATCGGCAATGGGTGTGGTGTCATCGTCATTGTTTTTGGGTTTGACGGTTTTTTTGATGGGTTTGGGTTTGGTGGTTTTTTTGGTGTCTGGGGTAGTAGGTGCGCTGGCTGTGCTGGCTGCTACTGCGCTGGCGGTTTCGACTGTTGGCGTTAATTTGGGTTTTTCGTCTAGTAATTTGATGTAGGCAAATGCTTTGTTGCGTTCAAAAAACCATGTTTCGCCTACGGCTTTGCCGTTTTTAAAATCGGATACGCGCAATAAGGTACCGTCAGGTTTGAGCCAAACGGTGCGGCTGTCGCGGACGCCTGCGCCATGGAAAATTTTGAGCTGTGGTTCTGATACAGCAACAAAGGGTAGGGTGTAGGGTTTTTCGGTGTCTTGGTAGAAATCTTGTAAGACAAGGCGGTTGTGTGGTGTTTTCCCCAATACTTTGCGATAAAATCCGCCTTTGGTTTCTTTTTCCATAATGCGACCGTTGGCGTCGTAAAAGCGCGTTTTGGTGTTGCTGATGGGTTCGTATTGTAAGAATTCGGGCGAATGTTCTTGCATTACTTGTTCGGCGGAGAGGGTGTCCACGGTGGTGGTTTTGGGTGGCTGGCGTTCTTCATCAACAGGCACTTCAAAACACGCGCTCAAGAGTAATGCGCTGGCGAATGTGAGCAAAAGTGGTTTCATCGTCATAAAGTCAATCAACTTTGTTGTAGCGTTTATTCTTGTCATTTTCATTTGCTGGGAGATGGTCATGTAGACGCTTGATATTTGAAATGTAGTCGTTTCGTGCCACTACCCAAAGAGTGGGTGTGGCGGCGATACGCCACGTTCCGCGTATATTTTAGGCTGACTGAAAGGGGTTTCAGCCAACAAAAAACCTGTCGTCTTGTTTACGAGACAACAGGTTTTTTGTTATTTAAATAAACAAGCGATTTGCTAAATTAAGCCATTGCTTTGATTTTAGCAGATAAACGGCTTTTGTGGCGAGCCGCTTTGTTTTTGTGGAACACGCCTTTGTCCGCGATGCGGTCAATGATTTTGGTGTTTTCAATGAAAGAGGCTTGAGCTGCTGCTTTGTCGCCAGTTTCAACTGCTTTCAATACTTTTTTCACGGCTGTACGGAATGCAGTACGCAAGCTTGCGTTGTGAGCGCGAGCTTTCAATGATTGACGGGCACGTTTACGAGCTTGTGCGCTATTTGCCATAGATAATACTCCTAAAAGGGAAACTGTGAATTTATAAAACGCACCATTTTAAACAGGCAGTGCGGAAATTGCAAGTAGTTTCAATGAAAAAGATGATTTTTTCCGCTTTTCAGGCTGCCTGAAATTGACTTTATCACGACAAAAACAAGACATTTCGTCACAATCCATTTAAAAGACACGCAATTAATGTTAAACTCGCGCCTTTATTCTAACCGCATTTTAATTACCCGATGTCTTATCTACAAGCCAGTATTCCCGTTGCCGAAAGTATTGCCGAAACTTTGTCTGATGAATTGATGGAGCAGGGCGCGTTGTCGGTCGCGATTGAAGATGCTCACGCTGGCACAGCGCAAGAGCAAGAAATTTTCGGCGAACCCGATATGCCTCAACAGCAACTTTGGCAGCAAAGTATGGTGGTTGCGCTGTTTGATGGCAATGCCGATGCCGATGGCATCATTGCTGCCGCCGCGCAAGCATTGAATCTTTCCATTGAATCGTATCAATTAGACCGCTTGGAAGAGCAAGACTGGGTGCGTTTAACGCAATCGCAGTTTGACCCAATTAAGATTTCTGACCGCTTGTGGATTACGCCCACTTGGCATGAAATGCCCGATGAGCAAGCTGTGAATTTGCGCCTAGACCCTGGATTGGCGTTTGGTACGGGCAGTCATCCTACCACGCATTTGTGTTTGCAGTGGCTGGACAATCATTTGCAAGGCGGCGAAAGTGTGCTGGATTATGGTTGTGGTTCGGGGATTTTGGCGATTGCTGCGTTAAAATTGGGTGCAGGCAGCGCGGTGGGCGTGGATATTGACCCACAGGCGATTACAGCAAGCCATGATAATGCCGCACAAAATGATGTTCAGGCTGCGTTTTATTTGCCAGATGCGTTGCCTGATGGTCAATTTGATGTGGTGGTGGCGAATATTTTGGCAAATCCGTTGCGGATGTTGGGCGAAATGTTGGCGCATCGCACGAAAGTGGGCGGACGGATTGTTTTATCTGGTATTTTGGCAGAACAAGTTAATGAGATGAATGCCATTTACGCGCAATGGTTTGATATGAACACGGCGGTAACTGAAAGTGGTTGGGCGTGTTTGAGCGGCGTAAGACGTTAAAAAAGGAACAATTTGATGAGCATGATTAAAATTAGTTGCCCAAGCTGTAAAGCGGCGTTGAAAATTGCCGAGGAAAAATTGGCGGAAACGCAAGGGCGTGTGGTGTGTCATGAGTGCCAACACATTTTCCGTTTGGTGAAAAAAAGTAAAAAAGCGCCAGCACCTGCACAAACGAAACCTTTTGATGATGTGAATGATGATGACGATGCACCACCATCATTGACGAAAAAACGGAAGTTGAAACCGCAAGATGTGGAAAAGTTAAATTTGCCACCTTTGCATTATCGTGTGCCGAAAGCGGAGGCGAAAACGCCGTTTGCGGAGGTGAATTCGGATAGTCCTGTGGCATTTAATTTGTTGGATTATAAAACGGCAAATCAGCAGGTGCCGCAGGTGAACATTAATCCGCCGATGGTGGCTGGGCAAGGTGAATCGGCTGATTCTAAAAATAATATTACGATTCATACGGGTAGCTTGGTGTTTACGCTGACGGGCGATGGTCAGGGTAATGGGAATTCGGGCGATAAGTTTGCTGAAGTGCCGATGAGTAATCAGCAAACGGCGGCTTTGTTGGCGGCGGCTACCACGTCATCTCGCAGTGAGCTGAATTGGACGATTGCAACGATTGTGGCGTTGATGTTTTTGATTGTGCAGTTGTTTTATTTGGTGTTGATGTTGTCGTAGGTGTTGGGCGCGACGCGAGTGGTTCGGCTGCCACGGTTTTTAAGCGTGGGTGCGGCGGCAAGACGCCGCGTTCTGGCAATATACGGGTAGGTGTTTTTGAGGCGGTATTTTTGGGGTTGGTTTAAGTTGTTTGTATGTTTTTTTGATTGAAACCCAGCATGATGTTGCTGGGTTTTTTGTATAGGTTGGTTTATGATGGCTCATCATTTTGTGCATGATTTTCGTGAAGCTGCACCGTATATTCATTATTTGCGCGGTAAGACGTTGGTGATTGGGATTGCCAGTCGTTTGTTGCATGGGCAGATTTTGACGGGGATTGCGGCGGATTTGAATTTGTTGGCGGCGTTGGGGATTCGGCTGGTGTTGGTGCATGGCTCGGATTCGCAGATTAATCGGTTGTGCGAGCAGGCGCAGTATGATGTGGCGTTTTATCAGAATCGCCGTATTACGGATGCGACGGTGTTGCAGTTTGCCAAACAGGCTTGTGGGCAGTTGCAGGTGGATTTTCAGGCTGCCTTGTCGTTGGGTTTCGCGCATTCGCCGCAACGTACGCCGCGTTTGCGGGTGGTTACGGGGAATTTGGTTACGGCGAAACCGTTGGGGGTGATTAATGGGGTGGATATGGGCTATACGGGGCAGGTGCGGAAATTGGATGCGGTGGCAATCGGTGATTATTTGGCGCAACAGGCGATTGTGTTGTTGAGTCCGATGGGGGCGTCTTTGAGTGGGCAGAGTTATCATTTGGCAATGGCGGAAGTGGCGCAGGAGGCGGCGATTGCGTTGCGTGCTGAAAAGTTGATTTTTTTGACGGAGTGGGACGGGATTTATAATGAAAATAATGAGTTGGTCAGCGAATTAACCACCGCTCAAGCGGAGCAGTATTGGCAGCAAGATACGCCTCAACGTCCGATTTTACAGGCTGCCGTGAATGCGTTGAAACAGGATGTGTCGCGTGTGCAGGTGTTATCGGGCAGTCAAAATGGGGGGTTATTGCGCGAGTTGTTTACGCGGGAAGGGGTGGGAACGTCGATTGCGAATACGCCGTTTATGACGGTGCGTTCGGCTCAAGAATTTGATATTGCGGATATTATTGCGTTGATTCGCCCATTAGAAGAGCAGGGCGTGTTGGTGCATCGTAGCCGTGAATATTTGGCGGAGCATATTCATGAATTTAATGTTTTGGAAAATGACCGCCAAATTTATGGTTGTGTGATGTTAAAGCAATTTTCAGGCAGCCCTGATGTGTCCGAATTAGCCTGTTTGGTGGTGTCGCCAACGGCACGAGATGGGGGGTATGGCGATTTGTTGCTGCAACACGTTATTTCTCAAGCGAAAACGGCGAATAATAAGCGGTTGTTGGCATTATCCACTCATACATCTGATTGGTTTGTGGAACGTGGTTTTCAGGCAGCCAGCGTGGATGATTTGCCGCCCGAACGTTGGACGGAATATCACGCCAGTGGGCGGCAATCCAAAGTATTTGTGATGGATTTATAGGCTATCTAAATGGGAACGGGAACGCGGCGTTTTGCCGCCGCACCCACGCTTTAGGCGAGTGGCACGAAATGGTTTGCATTGTTTCCTAAACATAAACAGGCTGCCTGAACATTCATTCAGCCAGCCTGTTACTCAAACATTACACATTAAACAAGAAATGAATCACATCGCCATCTTGCACGACATATTCTTTGCCTTCGGCACGCATTTTGCCTGCTTCTTTGGCTTTGGTTTCGCCGCCGAGCGAAATAAAGTCATCATAAGCAATCACTTGGGCGCGAATGAAACCGCGTTCAAAATCCGTGTGAATCACGCCAGCCGCTTGCGGAGCGGTGTCGCCTTTGCGGATTGTCCAAGCGCGAACTTCTTTCACGCCAGCCGTGAAATACGTTTGCAAGCCCAACAAATCGTAGCCAGCACGAATTAAACGGTTTAACCCCGGTTCTGCCAAACCCATTTCTGCCAAAAATTCCGCTTTTTCGTCATCGTCCAATTCTGCGATTTCGCTTTCCATTGCCGCGCAAATGGCAACGATGGGCGCGTTTTCCTTGTCGGCTAACGCTTTCAAACGGTCGTAATGCGGATTGTTGTCAAAACCGTCTTCCGACACATTCGCAACATACATCGCAGGTTTTGCCGTCAATAAAAACAACGGTTTAAGCAACGCCAATTCTTCCTTGTCCAAACCAAATGAACGCACAGGATTGCCTTCATTCAAATGCGGCAACAATTTTTCCAACACGCCCACCAATTTTTGCGCGTCTTTGTCGCCAGCTTTGGCGCGTTTGCCTTCGCGCAAAATGGCTTTTTCTACGCTTGCCAAATCCGCCAACGCCAATTCCGTGCCAATGGTTTCAATGTCGGCAATCGGGTCAACTTTGCCAGCAACGTGGATAATATTATCATCATCAAAACAACGCACTACGTTTACAATCGCGTCTGTTTCGCGGATATTTGCCAAAAATTGGTTGCCCAAGCCTTCGCCTTTGCTTGCGCCCGCCACCAAACCTGCGATGTCCACAAATTCCACGATAGCAGGCTGCATTTTTTGCGGATTGACGATTTTCGCCAATTCGTCCATGCGTGGGTCAGGCACTTCCACAATGCCCACATTGGGTTCAATCGTGCAGAATGGATAGTTTGCTGCTTCAATGCCCGATTTGGTCAAAGCGTTGAACAAAGTAGATTTGCCCACATTGGGCAAACCAACGATACCGCATTTTAAGCTCATGATATTCTTTCGTTTACAAAAATCAAAGGCACGATTTTAACACAAAAGCGCATGAAACGCAGACGGCTGCATTTTGAACGGGAACGCGCGTCTTGCCGCGCACCACGCTGCGTCCGTAGTCATGGTAAGTGGCACGTTAAACATTTTGCGCTCTATCGCCGCGCGGCGAGGACTACGCGTCTAGCGAAACACTTTTTAAAAAAGTAAGCCAAATAATACGACATTCAAATGGTTAAAATAGAGTATGTACAAAAACTTATTCTATGTTTGTTTAAAGCAATGGTACATAGTCAGAATAGTGATTTTTGGGGTTATCACAAAACTCTTGTGCATCAAACACAATTTTCATTTTATCTCCATCTAAACACCAAGCACTATAATAGCTAAAACTAGGTAAATTTTGTTCAA
>JBHARQ010000079.1:0-4029 GCA_041831015.1 Simonsiella sp.
CACGGGTAAACGCATTGAGATTACCAGCTTGTCTAATAAATATTGGAGCAGTAAATATGCCACTGCTCGCCGTGTGAAACGTCAAGGTGCTGACCGCTTTATTAGTGGCTAATATGGGTGAGCCCTATGTCCATTCCTAAACAACCGACATGGCGCGGTGATGATGGCGAAATCATTGCCTGCACTGAAAAAATCAAAGTCATGACGCAAAATATGGAAGAGTTGTTTCAAACCGCTCAAGATGCATTTGAAGATGCGCTTTTGATGGGCTGTAGTGAACAGCAAATCCGTGATTATTTGATTGATTTGGTTAAAAGTGTAGAAAATCCTTATCGTCAAAATCAACCGTAAACAGCATAACAGGCTGCCTGAACTGAAATCAATCAATGTTCAGACAGCCTGTTTGCTTTGCCATTCAAAATCATCATCATAAAGAAATCACCCATCTGATGTAATCATCAAACGGGTGATTTCCATTTCTAATAATGGGAATGACAAGATATTCAACCTATTCCGTTGAACAATTATATTATACAAAAATAAGAGTTCCTATCAATAAATATCTCTTATATCAGGATGAATATTTTGTCAAATATTTGATTACTAATCGAAATTAATATTTAAAATATGTGGTTTTTTACAACAAACAGGCTGCCTGAAATCACTTTCAGGCAGCCTGTCAATTCAAAAAACTAAATTTTAGTCTTTTTTATCTTTCACTTCTTGGAATTCAGCATCCACCACATCATCATCGGCTTTAGCAGACTGATGGTTTGCTGTGCCGCTTTGTGCGTTTTCAGCTTCCGCTTGTGCTTGAGCATACACGATTTCGCCTAATTTTTGGCTGGCATTGCCCAATGCTTCGGTTTTGGCATCAATATCCGCTTTATCATCGCCTTTGACTGCTTCTTCGGTTGCTTTCAAAGCGTCTTCAATTTTGGATTTTTCAGCCGCATCCAATTTATCGCCATGCTCTTCCAAAGATTTTTTCACTGAGTGAATCAATGCTTCCGCTTGGTTACGGCTTTGCACCAATTCTACCAATTTTTTATCTTCTTCCGCATTCGCTTCTGCGTCTTTTACCATGCGTTCAATTTCTTCCTCGCTCAAGCCAGAAGAACCTTGAATGGTAATATTCGCTGCTTTGCCTGTGCCTTTGTCTTTTGCCGAAACGTGCAAGATACCGTTCGCGTCAATATCAAAGGTAACTTCAATTTGTGGCACACCGCGTGGCGCAGGTGGAATGTCGCCCAAATTGAATTGACCCAATGATTTGTTGCCCGAAGCACGTTCACGCTCGCCTTGCAACACATGAATGGTTACCGCCGCTTGATTGTTTTCTGCAGTAGAGAACACTTGCGATGCTTTGGTTGGAATCGTAGTGTTTTTGTTAATCAATTTCGTCATCACACCGCCCATGGTTTCAATACCCAAAGACAATGGCGTAACGTCTAACAACAACACGTCATTACGACCACCACCCAATACTTCGCCTTGAATCGCCGCACCCACCGCAACCGCTTCATCAGGGTTCACATCTTTACGTGGCTCTTTGCCGAAGAAGGCTTTCACTTCTTCTTGAACTTTTGGCATACGGGTTTGACCGCCCACCAAAATCACGTCATCAATATCACTGGCTGACAAACCTGCATCTTGCAAAGCAATGCGGCAAGGCTCAATCGAACGTTTTACCAAATCTTCTACCAACGCTTCAAATTTCGCGCGGGTAATTTTCATTGCCAAGTGTTTTGGACCCGTTGCGTCCATCGTGATGTATGGCAAGTTGATTTCAGTTTGTTGGCTGCTAGACAATTCAATTTTGGCTTTTTCAGCAGCTTCTTTCAAACGTTGCAATGCCATCACGTCTTGTTTCAAATCAATGCCTTGTTCTTTTTTGAACTCAGCGATGATGTGGTCAATAATGCGTTGGTCAAAGTCTTCGCCACCCAAGAACGTATCGCCATTGGTTGCCAATACTTCAAATTGCTTGTCGCCATCAACATCAGCAATTTCAATAATAGAAATATCAAACGTACCGCCACCCAAGTCATAAACCGCTACTTTGCGGTCGCCGCCTGATACTTTGTCCATACCGAATGCCAAAGCAGCAGCCGTTGGTTCATTGATAATGCGTTTTACGTCCAAACCTGCGATGCGACCTGCGTCTTTAGTTGCTTGACGTTGGCTGTCGTTGAAATACGCTGGCACGGTAATCACGGCTTCAGTGACTTTTTCGCCCAAATAAGCTTCGGCAGCTTCTTTCATTTTACGCAATACTTCAGCAGAGATTTGTGGTGGAGACAACTCTTTGCCTTGCGCTTTCACCCATGCGTCGCCATTGGCAGATTTGATGATTTCAAATGGCATGGTTTCAATATCGCGTTGAACTTCTTTGTCGTCCCATTTATGACCAATCAGACGTTTAGCAGCATAAATGGTGTTTTTTGCGTTGGTAACGGCTTGGCGTTTCGCAGGTGCGCCGACCAAAATTTCGCCGCCGTCTAAATATGCAATAATAGATGGTGTAGTGCGTGCGCCTTCAGCATTTTCAATCACTTTGGTTGTGCCGCCTTCAGAAATCGCCACGCATGAGTTGGTTGTACCCAAGTCAATACCAATTACTTTTGCCATATGGTTTCTCTCCTAGAATTTGAGTTAAATTTAATCTAATTTGCAATATAAGGCGAAATCGGTTTTTTTCAAGCATTTTGATTTCAGGCTGCCTGAAAGTGAATGCGTTTCGCCTAACGATGTTTGCTAAATAGGGGTGGCAAAGATTATTTCAAGGGGAAAAATGAAATTTTTGGCAAGATATTGTGTGTTCAGAAGATTTCAGGCAGCCTGAAAAGACAACGCGTCCAGCGACATCAAAATAGATGCGTTTCAGCTTGAAAAAACATTTCATTTATTTGACGGGAACGCGGCGTCTTGCCGCCGCACCCACGCTTTTGGGTGGTGGTGCGGAACCGTCCGCACTTCATCGCAACGATGTAGTGTGGGCTATGCCCACGATTAACCCACATCATTTTGAGGTTGCTTGTCATCGTGGGCATAGCCCACGCTACATTTTAAGCTACGAAAAACGAAAGAATAACGCGCCACTTCCCCAAAGCGTGGGTGCGGCGGCAAGACGCCGCGTTCTGGCAAATGATGCAGCTGTATCGTGCGTGAGGCTAATGAAAGTGTTCCCAAATCGGCTGGCAAAATTCGGGCAATTCGGGACAACGCCCTAACACGCCGCCGCTGTAATCGTGCAAACGATGAAAATCGCTACCGCAACTGGCAAGTAAATCATAACGTTGCGCCAATAAGCTGTATTGCAAGCAGTCGTTTGGGGTGCAACTGCCGCTATGAACTTCTATGCCCACACCGCCTACGGCTTTGAAGGCTTCGATGAGTTTGCGTTTGCCTGTGGCGGAGAAGTTGTAGCGCATCGGGTGGGCAATCACGGCAACGCCGCCCGCACCTGTAATCGCACCCACGGCATCACCTAAATCTGCCCATTGGTGGCGAACGTGGGCAGATTTGCCTTCGCCTAGGTATTTGGTAAAGGCTTGTTGTTTGGTGCGAACGTGTCCTTGTTCTACGAGAAAATCGGCTAAATGGGTGCGTGAGACCATTTCGGGATTGGCGGCGGCTAGTTGCATCGCGCCATCAAATGCGCCATCTACGCCTTGTTTGGCTAATTTTTCGGCAATTTGACGAACGCGTTCTATGCGCCCCACGCGGACGGTTTGTAGCAGTTGTTGTAATGATGGGTTGTGTTCATCAAAATTCAGTCCAACAATGTGTACGGTGTTGCCGTTCCAAGTAACGGAAATTTCTACGCCTGTAATCAGGCGTATGCCGCGCCACATGGCTTCTTCTCGGGCTTCGGAAATGCCGCCTGTGTGGTCGTGGTCGGTTAATGCTAATAGTGTGCATCCATTGGTTGCTGCCAGTTTGACCACTTCTGTGGGCGATAATGCGCCATCGGATACGGTGGAATGGCAATGTAAATCAATCATGATAATGTCGCTCGCCATCATG
>JBHARQ010000080.1:0-13752 GCA_041831015.1 Simonsiella sp.
ATGGGTGCTTATCTGTTCTCTGAGCTACGAAACGGGCTTTAAACTTTGCACATGGTCGGATACGAGATACAGATAAGCTGTTTCATTGCTATGATACTCGATTTTGAATATACAAGGTCGGATACTTGTATCCGACAATTTGTTGATTTTCATAAAAATGTCGGATTCAAGCATCCGCCCAATCTAAACTACGGAGAACGCGCCGTTCCGCGCCACGCACCGAAAGCGTGGGTGTGGCGGCGCAACGCCACGTTCCTAATAATATACCGAAATCTATTTTCAGGCAGCCTGAAATCAATAAATTCATTTACAAATCATCAAAAATAATTGTAAAGTTATGCCATGCGTTGTTGCATGATTTTAAATGGAGATAGGGTAATGAAAAAATTATGTTTGATGTTGGCATTGGCAGGTTTGAGTGTTTCGGCGATTGCCAACACGCCATCAAAAGCGAAAACCAATCCAACTTTGACGGTGGAAATGGCGTTATTGGACGTGGCAAAAGGCAATCAAGCCATTGGTCAAGTAACGATTAGTCAATCGCCTTATGGTTTGGTGTTTACGCCGAATTTGAAAGGGCTGACGGTGGGTATTCACGGCTTTCATATTCATGAAAATCCAAGTTGCGAACCAAAAGAGAAAGACGGTAAACTAACTGCCGCTTTGGGCGCAGGTGGGCATTGGAACCCGAAAAATGCCAAGCAACACGGTTTTCCATGGCAAAAAGACGCGCATTTGGGCGATTTGCCTGCGTTGTATGTGAGCGCAGATGGCACAGCGACTTATCCTGTGTTGGCACCGCGTTTAAAATCGTTGAAGCAAATTCGCAATCGTGCATTGATGGTGCATGTGGGTGGCGATAATCATGCCGACCATCCTGCGCCTTTGGGTGGTGGCGGTGCGCGTATGGCGTGTGGGGTGATTCGTTGAATGTGTCATGAGATTCAGGCAGCTTGGTGTGTTTCAGGCTGCCTGAATGTTGATGGGACTGTTTTAAAATGGCATCATAATTAATTATATGTTTTAAAAAATGAAATTAATTTAATTTTGATAAATTGATTGATTCATAGGATTTAGTAGTTTAAAAAAATGTAAAAACTTGCTAAAATTAAGTTTTCCTTTTTCCATTAACAAGTAATGAAAGTAGATTAACATGAAAACCATGAAAATCGTTTCAACAGCAGTAGTATTAAGTGCGGCTTTTGCATCTTTTAGCGCAAAAGCGGATATGGTAACAGACGCGCATGGCAACGTAGGCTATGATACAGCAGCAGAATGTGATGCTGCGGTTGCCAACGGTACAGCGCGTTTTTATACACCTTTCACACACAAAGCCCCTTTGAAACGCAAAGGTGAAGCTAAAGTACAAACCGCTACTTTGAAAGATTTGGGCGAACAATATGCGCGTGGCGCGTGTGATGTGGGCGTAGGTCGCCGTATGGGTCGTGAAGGTGTTTCTACTGCATTGCAAGGTAAATTCATTCCATTCAGCCCTGAAATGCCAATCAATGTGTACACTGACCGTGCAGGCAATGCCGTACGCGTAACCATGGCACAATGTGATAACTGGTTCTCTGGTAGCGCACCACGTCCAGTTGGTGTGGTTGCGCCTGTTGCAGTAAATACACAACCTTCAGAGCCTGAAATCACTTCAACTGCTCCTGTTGTAGTACCTGCTGTTGCCGCTGCATTTGGTGCGAAACCTTATGTATTCGGTACTTTGGGTGCATTGGATGCAGGCGTAAAAGCGAATCGTAATATTAGTGGCGTGGAAGGTGTCTCAAATGACCGTGACACTCGCTTTGCAGGTCAAGTTGGTTTTGGTGTTCAATTCAATCCATGGTTGGGTGCGGAATTGTTCTACACAGGCTCTGCGCCTCACAAATTTGAAACCAATGCGGATATTTCTAATTTGGTAACACCTGCCAATGCAGCAGCGGCTGGTATCAGCACCACTCAAAATTATGTTACTGAAACACAACAACATACTTATGGTGGTCGTTTGACTTTGGGTCATAACTTCACTGATAAATTCCGCTTGTTTGGTAAAGCAGGTGTGGCTGGTACAACAATGAAAATTACTGAAGTAACAGGCGGTGAAAGCAGTTCTATTCCTGCTGTTAATGCAGTATTAACTAATTTGCATAGCACAGTTAAAGGTCGCTTGGAAAACCAAAAAGGCACATTTGCTCGTCCAACAGCTGGTATCGGTGCAACTTACAACGTAACGGACAAATTGGCAGTTCGTGGTGATTATGACCACTACTTCAAGAAAGATTATGAACACAATGGTCATGAATACACTGCCAAAGGTAAAAACTACGTTGGTGTTGGTGTTCAATACAACTTCCGTTAATCAATTGATTTAAATAGATAAATAATATTGTAAAAAATACAGGCTACCTGAAAATTGTTCAGGTAGCCTTTGGGCATTTATCAATGAATATCTGCCCACGTCAAACCAAATTTCCCCAAATACTTCCGCAATCGATCGCTATCGTTCGGCTTGTCTTTTGCCATGCGCGACACATTAAATAATGCTCGCCCTGCCGATGCCAAATTGTGATGTTGGCGACACACCGAAATCACATATTCTAATTGCACGCGGTCAAAATCATCTAATTCAGCCACGTTCACTTTTTCAGGTAGCCTGAAATCCGTTTTATCTGCCAAATCATCATCTTGCCATAACCATTTCAAACGCTCAATTTCCGCCTGAACCAACTCAACCGAAATTCGTCCCTGTGGTGCCAGCGTTGCCAAACGCATCATGCTGGACGACAAATCCCGAAAATTACCACGCCAAAGTGCTTGTTCTGACAAAGCAAATTGCAAATACAACGCTTGCGCCTCCTTATTAAACCGCGTGGCACGTCCCAATTCCTGCGATGCTAACGCCAACTGATGCGCGATATTTGGCTCAATGTCCTCGCGCCGTTCCGCCAATGCAGGCAAGGTGTAATGCCAAATGTTAATCCGCGCAAACAAATCTTCCCGAAACCGCCCCGCTCGCACTTCTGCGCGCAAATCGCGGTTGGTACCTGCAATCAACTGAAAATGGCTTGACACCTCACTATCGCTCCCCACAGGATAAAACCGTTTTTCTTCAATCGCTTTCAGCAACATTGCCTGCTCGTCCAAGCCCAATTCGCCAATTTCATCTAAAAACAACACCCCCTTATCCGCCGTTTTCAGCCAGCCTTCGCGCTTGTCCATCGCCCCCGTAAACGCCCCTTTTTTATGCCCAAACAACGCCGATGTCGCGCCATCGCCACGCAAAACCGCGCAATTCACATCTACAAATTGCCCTGAAATCAAATGTCTGGCTTTTTTCAATTCAAAAATCCGCCGTGCCAACATAGACTTACCCGCCCCTGTTGCGCCACTCAACAAAATCGGCGATGGCGAATTGAGCGCAACTTGCTCAATTTCAGCAATCATGCGGTTAAACGTTTGATTTTTCGTGGCAATACCGCTTTTCAAATACAACACCGCATCATCACGCACCGCCTGCAAGCGTTGCGCCAACACATCGTATCGCGCCAAATCCAAATCAATCATTTCAATCGCGCCCACATCGCCTTGTTGCATATTGCGTTTTTGATTTTTTGGTGGCGATGTTTGCAATAATACGGACGGAATTTGCCGACTTTCCACCAGCAAAAACAGGCAAATTTGCGCAACGTGCGTTCCCGTTGTAATGTGGGTTAAATAATTTTCTCTTTCTGTATCAAATGGATAATTTGATGCCCAATCATGCAATTTGGTATAAACCTCGCTGAAATCCCAAGGATTTGCCAATTCCATTGGCACCAAATTAACCACCGTATCAGGCGAACGCGCTTGAATATCCGCTTGAATCCGTTGGGCGAGCGAATAAAATTTTTCGCTATAAAACAATTCCATGCGGTCAATATGAAAATCTGAACGCTGATTCATTGCCACATTCGGTCGCCATTTCAGCCATCGCCCATCGCCACGACCGCTGTCGTCCAACACCGTTCCCAAAAAGCTAATCACAACGCGCTTTTTTAATTTATCCATTTTTATAGTTTCCGATTATTTTAGATAGATTTTTAGATTGTAGCGCAAAGTGTTTCAGGCTGTCTGAAAATTTTTATTTCATGAAATTTCAAATCATTAGAAAGAAAATAAAGTGAAAAAATAAGATTGGCACAAAGTTTGCAATGATTAAATTACAAGGGCGCGCTGGCACAGAAGGGAGCGCCACTACCTAAAATGTTTTTGTGAAACGTCGGTAGGCTGTGTAAAAGCAGGTACAGCAGTTAAAAGTAGGTTTGTCGGTACGGTTGAGGATGCAGGTGTCGGCTCCGATGACGGGTCGCCACTGGCGCGCGTTTCCAACGGCAGGCTTGGCTTGGGGTAATGCCCAAGTTGCTGTATTGATGCGGGTTCGAATCCCGTCGTGTCCACCAAATGATTGAAAATATAAAGGAAAATACAATGAAATTAGCACAAGCTTTAATTGAACGCGCTGATTTGCAAAAACGTTTGGCGCAATTAAACCAACGTATGCAACAAAACGCCCAATATCAAGAAGGCGAAACGCCCAGCGAAAATCCCAATGATTTATTAGCAGAATATCGCCAAGTAGCTGAACAATTAGAATATTTGGTGGTGGCAATCAATTTGCGGAACAGCCAAATTACCTTGCCCAATGGCGTAAATATGACGGGTGCATTGGCGCAACGCGACCGCTTGAAAGCCGAACACGCGACGCTCATCAAATTAGCCGACAATGCCACGCCTGAGCAATCGCGCTATAGTCGTAGTGAAATCAAAATGTTGTCGGCGGTTAATGTGAAAGAGATTCGCCAGCAAGCCGACCAAATCGCCAAACGCTGTCGTGAATTGGATATGCTGATTCAGGAAGC
This sequence comes from Simonsiella sp., assembly GCA_041831015.1. Taxonomy (GTDB): domain Bacteria; phylum Pseudomonadota; class Gammaproteobacteria; order Burkholderiales; family Neisseriaceae; genus Simonsiella. The sequence continues at coordinate 4,896 of JBHARQ010000080.1, forward strand.
CAACTGGTTGAACGAACTGTAATTTCTCTATTGCGTAATTTTCCAAAAGAAGTGGACACAACCTACAAAACGCATATTTGGAGCGTTAAGGGCAACGCATTCGGCAATCGCCACGCATCGCGCACGCCCAGCACCGCTAACCGAGTACATCGTACCGAGCATTGTTACAACCGCGTGTCAGTCTATTGGAAAATGAGGGTGGGTTTAGTGGGAATAGGGAAATCAATCGCGTATTAAAACAATTCATAAACGCAAATAAAACCGCCATCAATTTGTTTTTTCTCAATAATGGTTACTTGCGGTCCATAATAATCAATCAGCGTACCCGCCATATCATACTCTACGGGGCTAAACATGGTGCGGTAACGAGGATTTTTATCGGCGCGTGGGTCATCATTATCGAGATATTCCACAAAATCTGGAAAACGGCGCATAAAATTTCGTGTTGCTGGGGATTGGCTAAATACAGGCATCATCATTCCTTTCAATTAAATAAACAGCGATTTACAGAAATATTATATTCGTTTTGCCCTAAAATGATAAGGGAATCTGACATGACCCACACCAGCATCACACTGCAACAAGCCATTGCCCAATGCTATGCCGAATTTGCCCATTATCATGCGCCCCAAGTGAACGAATTAAACGTCTGTTTAACTTGCTGTATGCCAATGAATGTGGCGGAAGAAATGTGCCATTTACCTTTGCGACAAATCAGCGCAAAACACATTTGGGAATACAATTCTTCTGCCAAATCCAGCCCAGAATATGCCAATCAATACAAATATTTCCTACCTAGAATATTAGAATTATTGGCGCAAGGCGAAGAGCTTGCTTTGGATAATGGCTGGATATTGGGGCGTTTGCAAAAGTGTCCGCCCGATAGTTTTACCGTTTCAGAACAGTTGGTTATCAATCAATTTTGCCAAGCCTATTTTGCGGATTTTCTAAACCATTTTCCATGGCAAACATCATCGCGTTTTTATGATGAAAGTGCTTTTGGGTTGTTGTATTTATTGGAAAATCCATTTTGGGATGCGGACGCTTTATTGATGACGTGGCAACAAAATGACTCGCCACAAGCAACTTTGCAATTTGTGAATAGTGTGAGTGATTATGCGTGGTGTCGTGAACATACTCATCCATTAGCGAAAAAAATAGATGATTGGTTACAACAGCATCGCCTGTTATTTGCCCAACGCATTTTAGCATTGGATACCGACCAAATAGACGGTTTCACACAATGGCAAACGTGGAATAAATGGCTTACGTCCCATGAATTATTGGGATATATATTTGATATGATAAGTTAAATTGAAAGAAATAAAATGCAAAAATTCATCTTACTACGCGGACATCAAGGTTCGGGAAAATCCACCTTTGCCCAAGAAAAAATGGCGCAATTTCAACAAGATTATCCCGATGCTGAAATTGTCCATATTGAAAATGATTTATTATTGACCGATAAACAGGGCGTGTATCGTTGGTCGCCCGAAGCGGTGGACAAGGCGCAACAGCAAGGCATGGCAATGATGAAATCGGCATTGAAACGCGGTCAAGCCAATCCGCATTTGAATATGTTGATTGTCAATTCAAACACCAATCAAAAATCCAATGCGTGTTATACCTTATTGAATTTGGCGAAAAAATTTCATTTTGAAACCGAAGTGTATCGTTTGCACAATTTTTATCCCAATGAACATAATGTACCTGAACAGGAAGTGCTATCCGCTTATGATCGCTTAAATCACAATCGGGTACACGATGAAGTGAATGTGCCTGCGGTGTTGCCGATTTCAGCGCAACAACAAGCGGTGGTGGATGCGATGGCGCGTTTTCGTCAATCGCCTTTGGATTTTGATGAGCAACAGCAAACCTTTGTTACGGCAAATTATTTATTGCACGGTCAGCGTGATTTTACGGCAAAATCATCGCGTTTATTTCCCGAATTGTGCGTGTTGAAATATCGCCGTAGCGTGTTTTACGAAAATCGTTTTGATGACGCATTGTTGGAAATGCGCGGTTTGGTGTTGGATAAACATAACCGTTTGATTGTACGTCCGTTTAAGAAGGTGTTTAATTATTCAGAACGGATTGCGAAAAACAGCAAATATCCGATTGATATTTCAGATGATGATTTGGTCAATGCGGTGGTGAAAGTGAATGGTTTTTTGGGGTGCTGTACGTTTGTGGATTTACCCGAAACGCATCCGAGCCATAATGCTGATTTTAATCAACAAGTTTTGTATTCCACCACAGGTTCTTTGGACAGTGATTTTGCCAAAATGGTGCGTGAACATTGCTCGCAATATGATCGGGTGTTCCGTGATTATCCTAATCATACGTTTTTGTTTGAAATCACTGACCCGTCTGATGTGCATATTATCCGTGAAACGTTTGGCGAAACCTTGATTGGCGTGGTGGAAGTGGCAACGGGTCGTCAATGGCGCGAGTGTGAGTTGGACGAATTGGCGGAATGTTATGGTTTGGTTCGTCCGCAAACGCTGTTGAATATGCGGTTTGGGGAATTGAAGGCATTGTTAAAATCGGTGGAACATGAAGGTTTTATGGTGTTTGATGCGAAAACAGATGAGATGTTGTTTAAGTTGAAATCGCCATATTATTTGATTTCCAAATTTTTCGGGCGCAGTTCGGAGCAAAATTTGGGGCGTAAATTGGATAAACGCCAATTAGACGAAGAATTTTATCCGTTGGTGGATTATATTGCTGAAAACAAACAAAAATTTAATGAATTGGCAGAATTGGATAAAATTGCGTTTATTCAGGCATTTTTAGGGAAAATGTAGTTTTCAGGCTGTCTGAAAATAGAAATCAAACAAAAGATAAATATTTATGAAATCAAATCATTTGGTTAAACGGTTATGGAAATGTGCTTTGATTGCTTTTGTCATAGCCGTGCCATTATCTTTACTGATTGCTTATTCGCCTTTTCATGACGTCAAAGATTATTTTGAATGGGGTTTATGCAATGGCATTTTAATAGCGGAAACGTGCGAAGAAAGGGTAACGGTGTGGCGGATTGTCTTTGCTTTTTTGCCTGATTTATTTGCGATTGTGTTTATCTTTTGCTTAATAATTAATTTTATATTCAAACTCATTCAAAAAATAATATAAGGAATAATGATGTCCAAAATTTTCTTTACATCGGATTTGCATTTTTCGCATAGAAATATTGCGAAATTTTGCCCAACTTTCCGTCCTGCCGATTTTGCGGAATTGGATGATTTTATGATTGCGCGTTGGAATGAAACCGTGTCGCCCGATGATGTGGTGTATAATTTGGGTGATGTGTCCTTTTCCCATGATTTCAAGCAATTAGAAAACGTTTTGCGCCAACTCAATGGCACACATCATTTAATTTACGGTAATCATGACGGGCAAATCCTGCAACACGCCCAACGTTTGCTCAATACATCTAAACACGATGGTTTGCCGATACTGTCGTCTGTGCAACCGTATCTCAAATTGAAAGTAGATGAAATTAAACAAACTTTGATTTTGTTTCACTATCCCATTCAGGAGTGGGACGGTTGTCATAAAGGCTGGTATCATTTGCATGGGCATATTCACGAGCGCGTTGCTGAAGTGAAAGGGCGTATTTTGAATGTGGGTTGGGATTTGCATGGGCGATTTTTGACCGCGCAAGATGTGGATGCTTTGTTGCGAGATTTGCCTGCGGTTTCGTATTTTGGCGATAAGTCGGGGGATTTTCCTGTGGCGGATGTAGCGGAAAACACGCAGCTATTGATGCAACGTTTGCGTGATTTGCAAGAATAGGGCGCATATAGCTAATTCACTTTTAAATCGCTACAGCGTTGGCTCGCCTTGCTGTACTACTTGTACTATCTGCGGCTCACCGCCTTGTATAGCTAATTCACTTTTAAACCGCTACAGCGTTGGCTCGCCTTGCTGTACTATTTGTACTATCTGCGGCTCGCCGCCTTGTAGCGATTTAAAATTAAATCAGCTATAGCGATTCAAAATTGAATCAGCTATACATTTTGATTGATTCAGGCAGCCTGAAAGAGAAAACCATGCCCATCATTACAACCCATCATACCCAATTTGAATTGCAAGACAACGAAACCCTATTACAAGGCTTGGAGCGGACAGGTCATGCGGTGGAATACCAGTGTCGGAGCGGATATTGCGGTTCGTGTCGCGTGAAATTGCTGTCTGGGCGCGTGTCGTATGATGAACTGCCGATGGCGTTTGTGTTGCCCGATGAAATTTTGCCGTGTTGCTGTCGCGTTGAAACCGATTTACACATTGCGAGCCATTTCAGGCAGCCTGAAAAAGAATAACTGGTTAATTTGACAGAACGCGGCGTCTTGCCGCCGCACCCACGCTTTTAGGTGGTTGGCACGAAACCGTGAGCATTTCAAATTCAGGCAGCCTGAAAAACAAAAATACCGTTATCATGACCCCAAAGTCATCATAACGGTATTTCTTATTCAAACATCAAAATTAATAACGCATCACACTGCTTTGACCTTCAATAATACGAGGTGTGATGAAGAACAACACCTCATTGCGGTCATGTCCGCGGCTGCGAGATTTAAACAAATTACCCAATACAGGCACATCACCCAAGACAGGTACTTTGCTCACATTATTAGAGATGGTTTCTTGATAAATACCACCGACTACCAATGTGCCGCCATTTTCCACCATAGCTTGAGTGGTTACTTGTTTCACAGCAATTGCTGGTTCGCCATCAGCATTGGTTTGGTTGGTTGCAACATCATCTTTATTAATTTGAATATCCAAGATGATGTTATTGTCTGGTGTAATACGAGGTGTTACATCCAGTTGCAATACCGCATCTTTAAATGCAGTCGTATAGCCGCCATCACTATCACGAGTTTGATAAGGAATTTGAGTACCTTGTTTAATGGTTGCTTTTTTACGGTCTTGAGTTAAAACACGTGGTGTAGAAATCGTTTTTGAACGATTTTCTTTTTCGGATGCGCTCAATTCCAAGCCCAATGCACTCGAACCAATTGAACGAATAATACCAATAGACGACGTTGCAGCTGCTAATGGTAAATTAATATTTGGTGTAACATTAACTTCACCATCAAAGCCAACGCCTACATTACGGTTATTACGAGCATAATCATAAGTGCTACCCACGCCCGTACGACCCGCACGCGCATAGCCCAATTTCACGCCCAAATCACGACCCAATGACACATCGGCTTCCACAATACGCGCTTCCACCATCACTTGACGTGCAGGAACATCCAACTCTTCAATCAAACGTTGGAATTCTTGAATCACAGAACCCACGTCTTTTACAATCAAAGTATTGGTTGCGGGGTCAATCATCGCACTACCGCGATTACTTAAAATGCTGCGACGACTGCCTTCATTCCCGCCACCACCATCTTCAATACGCAATACCGTTTTCAATTCTTCCACATTTTTATATTTCAATTGGAAGGTTTGTGAAATCAGAGGTACCAAATCTTGTAATTTTTTCTTGTTCTCCGCTTCTTCCATGATTTTTTGGTCATACTCTTTACGAGTTTCAATGCGGATAATATTGCCTTGTTTTTCTTGCACCAAATCACGCGCCGCTAAAATCAAATCCAAAGCCTGATCCCAAGGCACATCTTTCAAAGCCAAGGTCATTTTACCGCCCACACTATCGCTGGCAACAATATTCATCCCTGCTTCTTTAGACAAAATTTGCAATACAGTACGTACTTCAATGTCTTGGAAGTCTAAAGAAACGGTTTTACCAGAGAATGTTTTGGTTGGCTTTTTCGGATTGGTTGCTGCTTTAATGGCGGCATCAACCGTATTGACAGCAGGTGTTACTGTCAAAGTATAGCGACCACCAGAACGAGGTGTTAATTTATGTGTCCAAGTACCTTGATTGCGAACGGTAATTTGCGTGTCATTACCAATACGGCGAGCAGTAATCGTACGTACAGGCGTAGAGAAATCAGTAACATCTAAATTTTTTGCATCTTGTGTAGAAATTTGCTGATTTTTCAAAGTAATGACAACACGATCAGATTGTACTTTTACTTTCGGCTCATTATCTGAACCAGAGCGGAAATCTACCACACCAGAACGGTTTGCACCTTTACGGAAATCCAAGCTAAATTCCCCCGTGTTATAGGTATTTGAAGCACTAGGTGCGTTATCTGAACGAGCAGGCGCGTTGCTGCTGCCTGATTCACTCACATACACCCAAACTTCATTACCTTTCACTTGAGTATTGTATTGAGCTTCTTTGGTTAAACCCAGCATGACACGCGCTTTGTTATCACTTTGTGCCACCATTACTTGATTCAATAAACTATCATTAAATGATAAGGGGCCTTGTGAAAATTGCACACCCGTACCTGCAAAATCCAATGCAATACGCGCTGGAGAAGCAGTCGCAAAACCCGTTGGCTGAACCACATCACGGTCAAATTTAATTTTAATGACGCGTTGTTGGTCTGGCAAAACAGAAACATTAATATCAGTAATATTGCCAGCAAAGACCGCTTGAGCAGCCATGCTTAATGCCATTACTGGCAGTACTTTGTTGAAATTTGGTTTCATAAATATATAACCTCTTCTGATTGAAATTATTTTTTCGCAACTTCTGGTGTTTCACCTAAAGCCAAAACGGTCTGACGTGGTGTCCAATTACCGTCAGCATCTTCAACAGTTTCACGTAGAGTGATCTCATCAGGTGTGATTTTGATGATGCGACCATAGTCTTGACCCATATAATTACCGACATTAACCGTATAAACCTGTTTGTCATCTAAACTAATGAGTGCAGATAATTGATTACCGCTACCAATTGTACCCACAAATTTTAATTGAGCCAAAGTTGCATTTTCTAACAATTCTTTGGGTCGATTTAAATTAGGTGCATTCACTGTCGACACCGTAGGATCCATTGCTTTCATACGATATAGATTGAAAGCATGCGGATTAATAGGTGCTGGCGTTGTGTATTGAGCAGGTATCACAGGGTCGGGTGCTTTGGGAGGGGACAGTTTTGCTTTTGCATTTTGTTGGGTTTGTTGCATCCAAGCATTCAAATCGCTGTCTTCTTTCTCACAGCCTGTTGCCAGCATAACCAAAGGGATGAGTAATAGTAATTTAGCGTTCATTGTTGCATCCTATATCATTATTTCGCTACGCCACTTGCTGCGCCACTGGCGGCAGATGCAGCAGGTTTTTCAGTATCGACAGCTTTATAAGTGCTTGCAATTGCCGTCAAAGTAAATGAGGTGCTAGGTTTACTGGCTGCTTTTTTGTCGGTATTTTGTTTATCATCAGCTGCTGCAATATTGATAGCTGATAATGTAACGATACGAGACATACGACCCACATCACGCGTAAAATTAGCCAATTGGTCATAGCTACCTGTTACTGAAATACTGAATGGCAAGCGTTCGATATTATCATCTTCTTTCTCTTTTTTACGAGGAATCACATGAGTTAAAGTCAAACCATTATGGGCAGCTGCCTGATGTAATTCTTGAATTAAATTAGGCAATTCAGCATCTGTAGGTAATTGTTTAATCAAGGCAGAAATAGATTGTTCAATCAAAACTAATTCCGCTTCTAAATTTTCCAAATTAGCTACTTTGGTCGCAATTTGTTCATATTTAGGGCGTAATTCATCCATTTCAGTTGTTTTAGCAGTTTCCAAAGTCTCTAATTGCGTTTTAAAAGAAGCAAAGTAACCGACTACCACCAGCAATACTGCTAAACCAATGGCTGCGAATAATTGCACAGCTTTAGGGGCTAAATGCAATTTTTGAATATCAATATTATTTTGTGAGCTCATATTTTCACTCCATTATTTTGTGGCAGGTGCAGAAGCCCCTGTTGCAGTAGCTGGTTTGGGGGCTGTCTGAACAGGTTTAGGCATAACAATTTGTTGTACCAAAATTGATTTTAATGTAAATCTTTGAGCATCTTCGGCTTTTTGGATTTCGACCAATTCTGGAATATCAAAAATACCTGTACTTGGTAAGGCAGACATTAAAACTGCAATTTTAGAATCTGAAGTAGCTTTACCTGAAATTTCATATTCATTACCTTGTTTGCCACCTTTACCTTCTAAACCTTTCAAGGTAATTAGGTAAGAGCCATCTGGCACAATTTGATTTAAGCTATCTAAAATGCGAGCGCCTTCAAAGCGTTTATGGTCAAGTTCTTCCACTTTGCGTTTGCGTTCCAAGAAATTGTATTTGCGTTGTTCCAATTCCTTGATGGTGGTTAACTTGCCTTCCATTTCAGTGATGCCTTGAGTTAAGGTCGCATTACGCGCTTCTTGCGCTTCAATGGCTTGATTGAGTGCCATGTAAATCATACCCGCTACGGCAGCACCAGCCAAACCACCTATTGCCATGATGGTTTGAAATTGCTTTTTCAGTTTTGCTTCACGCATCTCACGATAGGGAAGCAGATTGATTTTAATCAAATTCATTTTAGAATAACCCTCTTAATGCCAAGCCAAATGCTGTCGTTAATGAATCCGCATCATGCGCTAAATTGCCGCCACCTTTGATTTTATTTTCAGCCAGCGTGATGGGTGCCAAATGTTGAGTTGTAACATTGGTACTGATACGAATCACTTCTGCCAAACCAGAATCGGCTACGCAAGCACTACCACTTACAAAAATTTGCTGTACTTCAATATCATCACTACGAGTGGTCATGAAAAATTGCAAAGCACGTTGAACTTCTTGGGCAATTTGCATATTGAAATAATCGCTGACTTCGGTTTTGTAATCGGCAGGACGTTGGCGACGACCGCTAACCATTTCCAATGCTTCACTTTCAGTCACTTGATAATTGCGCTGAATCA
>JBHARQ010000081.1:0-5320 GCA_041831015.1 Simonsiella sp.
GAAGGCGTGTGGCGGATGAAATCGGGCGATGTGTTGGAGTTGGATTTGCAAAATTTGCTGGTGTCGGGTAAATTAAAAGTGGTGAAATTTTTGGATATGTGAGAATAATGATTGAATGAAGTGTTTGCACTAAAGGGCGGATATGAAATCCGCCCCTACGGAGTGCAAAACAAAAACGTGCCACCACTCTAAAGCGTGGGTGCGGCGGCAAGACGCCGCGTTCTGGCAAAAGTTGGTAAATGTGTTTTTGGGAGCGTGGTTTAGCCGCCCCATTGCCAATGGTTTTTCCACGCACCAATCACGGCGTTGGGATATTTATCGCTGCCCAAGCTGCCGTTGTATCGGGCTAGGGCGTTGCGGATATTGCCGTTTTCCATGTTGTTGTATTGGCGCAAAATGGTGCAGCCGTAGCGCAGGTTGGTGCGGATGTCAAACAGGTTGTGGTTTTCTTTGCCGATGTATTTTTGCCAAAAGGGCATCACTTGCATCAAGCCTTTTGCGCCCACGCCGCTGACGGCGTATTGGCGGAAACCGCTTTCTACTTCAATCAAACCGAGAATGAGTTGGGTGTCTAAATCGGCGCGTGTGGATTCGTATTGGATGTAGGTGAGTAGGCGGCGGCGTTCTAATTCGCTGCCTTTGACAAATTGGCTTAAGCGGACAGACATGTCGTTCAGCCAGCGTTGTCCGTCTGCCGCATGGGCAAATACGAGACGGGGTGGGCTGGCGTGTTCTACGGAAGTTCGCATCACGCTTGCCACGTCATCGGCAAGGGTTTCTTCGCGTTGTGCGCCTGCCAGCGCGAGTGTGGGACAGGCTAACGTGGCGCTGCCTGCGATGAGTAATTGACGGCGTGTTAATAAGTTTGTGTTCATGATGATGATTTTTTTGGTTAAAAAAATGGGTTTTGTCTATTTTATTCTTTTTCAGGCTGCCTGAAAATCAAAATTTGTTTCCACATCAAAATCCCGCTCCACGCGCACAATCCGCCCAAAAGCATGATGCCCATCATGGCGATTTTCAAGCCTTTAATAAAGCGTAAACCGCCCAATCCAAACACCATCACGCCCAAGACCACCGCCAGCGTTGCCAATATCATATAAATCAATTGTTGGCGAAACAAAAAAGGACGGCGAAAATAGCTTAATTCATGTTGCAATAATGAATGAATTTGTTGTGCAAACAACAGCATAGGAATGCTAATTAAAATGACATAACACAGCAAAATTTGCCACACTTCCAGCGTGGTTTGCTCATCAAACGCCGCAAAAATGGGCAGCAACGCCAACCAACGCAAATAAGCACTTGGCGACACCATTTCACCCAAAACAGGCACAGGCGGTATGTCCAAAGCCACGCTTTTCAACACCAAATTAATCTGCATTAAACCTGCTAACCAACTGATTATTAAAAATTTGGCTTCAATAAACGGCACAAAACTGGCGACGATTAACAAGAGCGCGTAGAGAAAATAGGCTTGGAAAATTTGAGTGGGGGATAATTTAGGCATAATGTGAATGAAATCATGGGTAGAGAAATCAATATTGAGACAATTTCTTTATTTTCAATCAATGAGTTTTACAAAAAAATCAGGCTGCCTTTCCGTATTCAACATTTTTTGAAAGGCAGCCTGAAATTTGCCAGAACGCGGCGTCTTGCCGCCGCACCCACGCTTTAGATTTGTGGCACGAAATGATGGGTTCTTCGTAGCTTATTCCGCCACCGACCAAGCAATCTCTTCACCAGCACACATTGGCACCACCACGCTGTCGCCAAACGCCACGCTGTCAGGCACACGTTGTGGCTGTTTCACCAACGTAATTGTGCGCGTATTTTCAGGCAAACCGTAGAAACGCGCCCCGTTTTTGCTGGCAAACGCTTCCAATTTATCCAACGCGCTCGCTTGCTCAAAAATCTGCGCGTACAACTCAATCGCCGTCATCGCGCTAAACATCCCCGCACAACCACACGCATTTTCTTTCGCGTGTTTCGGGTGAGGCGCGGAATCCGTTCCCAAGAAAAATTTATATGAAAACTCGCCCGTTACCGCGTCCAACAACGCCTTGCGGTGCGTTTCGCGCTTGATAATCGGCAAACAGTAAAAATGCGGACGCACACCGCCCACCAAAATATGATTGCGGTTGTACATCAAATGCTGTGGCGTAACCGTTGCCGCCACATTGTCGCCCGATTCGCACACCAAACGCGCCGCTTCGGCGGTGGTAATGTGTTCAAAGACCACTTTCAAATCAGGCACTTCACGCAAAACAGGTTTCATAATGCGTTCAATAAACACCGCTTCACGGTCAAAAATATCAATATCGGGGTCGGTTACTTCGCCATGCGCCAAAAACAACACGCCTTGCGCTGCCATTTCTTTCAATACAGGCAACAACTTAAACAAATCCGTTACGCCACTATCCGAATTGGTGGTCGCGCCTGCTGGGTACAATTTGAACGCGACAATGCCAGCCGCTTTGGCTTGGCGCACCAATTCAGGCGTGGTTTTGTCGGTCAAATACAAACACATTAACGGCTCAAACGCGCAATTTTCAGGAATGGCAGCCTGAATTTGCTTTTTGTATTCAATAGCTTGTTCTACGGTGGTAACAGGCGGTTTCAAATTGGGCATTGCCAAACCGCGCCCCATTTGTTTGGCGGTGTATGGCACAACCGATTTGAGCGCATCGCCATCGCGGAAATGCAAGTGAAAGTCATCGGGTTGGATAATGGTTAAGGTTTGCATGGTTTATTCCTTCAAAATAAATGTCAATCAATGAGTTGCCATCAGTGCTCAATAATTAAGCCGTCTAAAATCCTATTTGCGCCGAATCACCAATGTAAATACCCCATCATCAGCGCGACTTTCCAACAACTCATGCCCCGTATGTTTACAAAACGCGGCAAAATCGTCAGGTGCGCCTGCATCGGTTGCCCAAACGGTTAAAATATGACCACTTTCCATATTGGCAAGGGCTTTTTTCGTACGCAAAATCGGCATCGGGCATTTGAGACCTTTTAAATCTAATTCTGAATTCATTTTATTTTCCTATGATTGCTGATTTATTTCTTTGATATAAATAGAAGAATATGTTGTGAATTTATTTTGCTAATATGCATGAAAATGTTTATAATATGACGGGCTTTTTGCCATTATATACGTCTCTTTGAAAGGAATGCCATAATGTCTCTTTTTCCTAGAACCATTCAGATTTTATCGGAGATGGAAGGGCTGGTTGGCGCAGTTGTATTCAATTTCTCTACACAAGAAGTCTTACTTCATGTGGATAAAGGGCTGGATTTAAGAAATGTGGTTGCCATCAATTCTGATAATGTTAAACGTCATCAGCAATTTGTCATGGATATGGGCTTATACGATTTTGCAGAATCATTAATAGCCACCACAGGGCAACATTATCATATTATGGCATTAATGCCACAATTTGATAGTGTGGCAGTATATCTGATTGTTTCACGATATATTATGTTACCCTATGTGATGGAAAAATTGGAAGATGTGATTTATTCAATGCGTTAGAATGGATTCATTTTTCTCATCATAAAAATTGCCAACTCAACAGAGTTGGCGTTTTGCATTTTATTTGATGAAAGCCAGATGCTTGAAATACATCCCTAATCCATACAATAACACACCGCTCCCACCCAACAGAAAAAAGACCCAACCCTTTTTACGCGCATTCGGGCAAACATAATACACGCTTAAGCTAAAACTGAAAAACAGCGACATCGCCACCCATTTCATTTTGGGCGTGTTGGCGTAACGGTCTAGGCTATAGGTTTCGGTAAGCATCACATACATTTGCAGCAGCACCGCGCAAACAATGCAAACAATGCCACCCAGCAAACACAGTAATGCCCAATCTAATAAAGTCATGTGATGATTTCCTTAAATTCAGGCTGCCTTTGATTTTCAGGCAGCCTGAAAACGTGTTATTTGTGATATTGGCGCGACAATTCGTGTACCGCGTCCACCAAAATTTTCGCGTGTTCGGGGTCGGCGTGTTGGTTAATGCCATGCCCTAAATTGAACACATGCCCCGTGCCGTTGCCAAATCCTGCCAAAATACGCGCCGCTTCCGCACGAATGCTTTCAGGCGTACCAAACAACGCAAACGGGTCAAAATTGCCCTGCAACGCCACTTTATCGCCCACACGCGCACGGGCTTGTCCGATATTCGTTGTCCAATCCAAACCGAGCGCGTCCGCGCCACAATCTGCCATGTGTTCCAGCCATTGACCGCCACCTTTGGTAAACACAATCACAGGCACACGGCGACCTTCGCTTTCGCGCGTCAAACCGCTAATGATTTGTTTCATATACGCTAAACTGAATTCTTGGAATGCCGCATCACTCAACACACCGCCCCAAGTATCAAAAATCTGCACCGCTTGTGCGCCATGCGCGATTTGCTCGTTCAAATAAGCGGTTACGGCTTGCGCGTTCACGTCCAAAATTTTGTGCAACAAATCAGGTCGGCTGTACATCATGGTTTTAATCGTGCGAAATTCTTTGCTGCTGCCGCCTTCCACCATATAACACGCCAACGTAAACGGGCTGCCTGAAAAACCAATCAACGGCACACGCCCATTCAATGCCTTGCGAATAGACGCCACCGCATCAAACACATAACGCAAATTTTGCATATCAGGCACACGCAACGCATTTACATCTTGTTCATTTTGAATGGGTTTTGTGAATTTAGGGCCTTCACCTGCTTCAAAATACAAGCCCAAACCCATGGCATCAGGCACGGTCAAAATATCGGAAAACAAAATTGCCGCGTCCAAATCAAAACGCTCCAACGGCTGAATGGTTACTTCGGTGGCTAATTCCGTGTTTTTGCACAAATCCATAAAGCCGCCAGCTTGGGCGCGAGTGGCGCGGTATTCGGGCAAATAGCGACCTGCTTGGCGCATCATCCAAATCGGTGTGTATTCAACAGGTTGGCGCAATAAAGCGCGGAGAAAAGTGTCATTTTGTAATGCAATGGTCATGATTTTGGTCAATTCGTTGAGTTTATCAAATGGGGCAATTATAGCAAAACTTGGTTTCAGGCAGCCTGTTTGTGCGCGACAATTTTTGAAAGGCTAGCTGAATATTTGCCAGAACGCGGCGTCTTGCCGCCGCACCCACGCTTTAGGGCGGTGGCACGGAACCGTCCGCATTTCATCGCAACGATGTAGCGTGGGCTATGCCCACGATTAAGCCACGTCATTTTCAGGCTGCCTGCCATCGTGGGCAAAGCCCACGCTACATTTTCAGCTACGAAGAACATGCCGTTCCGTGCCACTCACCTAA
>JBHARQ010000082.1:0-3462 GCA_041831015.1 Simonsiella sp.
AAAATATTTTTCGTTATATTGGCAAACAAGATGGCTGGATTGTGCCAACACAAGGTTTTGATGTAGAAAATCCCACACGCAAAATTTTTGTAGAAATGAAAAATAAACACAATACAATGAATAGTTCATCGTCTGCTAAAACTTATATGCGAATGCAAAATCAGTTGTTAAAAGATAGGGATAATCAATGTTTGTTGGTAGAAATTATTGCTAAACGTAGCCAAAATATTGCATGGGTATGTAGTGTTGATGGCGTTTCTATGCAACATGAGCAAATTCGCCGTGTGTCTATTGATAAATTTTATGAAATTATCACGGGCGAAACCGATGCGTTTGCGCATTTGTGTGCGGTGTTGCCGTGTGTGATTGCCGATGTGGTGGCGCAACAAAATGCTGTTTTAATTGAAAATACGGTGATTGCTGATTTGCAAGCCAATGGCACACATGATATTTTGAAAAGTTTGTATTTGCTCGCATTTCAAAAATATCAAGGCTTTCAACAATTTGATTGGGTAAAATGAGAAATTTAGATTTATTTGATGATGTTACCGACAAACCAATTTTCAGGCAGCCTGAAACATCATTCAGCAGTATTGAATTATTTGCAGGGGCGGGCGGTTTGGCTTTGGGATTGGAACGCGCTGGTTTTCAAGCTGTTTTATTAAATGAATGGGATAAACACGCTTGCGCGACTTTGCGCCACAATCGCCCAAACTGGAATGTATTGGAAGGCGATGTGTGCGACATTGATTTCACGCCTTATCGTGGCAAAATTGATTTGCTTTCGGGCGGATTTCCGTGTCAGGCATTTTCGTATGCAGGTAAAGGCGAAGGATTTAATGATATTCGTGGCACGATGTTTTTTCAGTTTGCGCGAGCGATTGAAGAAGTACAACCCAAAGTGATTTTGGGCGAAAATGTGCGCGGTTTATTGAGCCATGATAGCGGTCGCACGATTGCTACAATTAAGCAAACATTGCGAGATTTGGGTTATGTGTTGGTTGAA
Organism: Simonsiella sp.; assembly: GCA_041831015.1. Classification (GTDB taxonomy): domain Bacteria; phylum Pseudomonadota; class Gammaproteobacteria; order Burkholderiales; family Neisseriaceae; genus Simonsiella. The sequence goes on from JBHARQ010000082.1 coordinate 1,007, forward strand.
CCGCGTATTTTAAATGCAGTTCATTTTCGCGTACCACAAAAGCGTGAACGTGTGATGATTGTGGGCATTCGTGCAGATTTGGCGGATAAGGCGCAATTTATGTGGCCCGAACCGCATATTCGCCAAATGACCATGACCGATGCCTTGAAAGCTGGCGAATTGTACGATTGTGATGTACCTGTTTCTATTGGACAAAGTTATACTGAATACAAAAAAAGCGTGTTGGATTTAGTGCCACAAGGTGGTTGTTGGCGTGATTTGCCCGATGATGTGGCGCGTGAATACATGAAAGGCAGTTACTTTTTGGGCGGTGGGAAAACAGGTATGGCACGGCGTTTAGGCTGGCATGAACCGAGTTTAACGCTGACTTGTGCGCCAGCTCAAAATCAAACCGAACGTTGCCACCCTGACGAAACACGTCCGCTCACGGTTCGTGAATATGCGCGTATTCAAACTTTTCCTGATGATTGGGTGTTTCAAGGTTCAATGAACCAGCAATATAAACAAATTGGTAATGCTGTTCCTGTGAATTTGGCTTTTGCCGTTGGGCAAAGTTTGATACAGGTGTTAAATTCACTCAAACAGACAGCCTGAAAATAACCAACAGATTGAATAAACATGAAAACCTTAACCCTAAACTTTATTTGCCAAACCCTAAATCTTCCCAAACCTACAACCGACCGCGTGATTAACCGCGTCATCACCGATAGCCGACAAGCCGAAGCAGGCGATTTATTTGTCGCGCTGGTAGGAGAAAACCATGACGCGCACGATTTTGTGCCACAAGTGCTGGAAAAAGGCGCGTGGGCGTTGGTATCGCGTGATGATTTGGTGGGGGTTTCAGGCTGCCTGAAAGTTGAAGACACGCTAACCGCCCTACAAACCTTATCTTCCGCATGGCGCGATGAAATCAACCCATTTGTGTTTGGTATCACAGGTTCAAGCGGTAAAACGACCGTGAAAGAAATGTTAGCCAATATTTTGCGCCACACATTCGGTGCGGACGCGGTGTTGGCAACGGCTGGCAATTTCAATAACCACATTGGTTTACCACTTACCTTATTGAATTTACGCGAAAATCATCGCTATGCCGTGATTGAAATGGGCATGAACCATTTTGGCGAATTGGCGTTGCTTACGCGCTTGGCAAAACCCGATACCGCGTTGGTCAATAACGCCATGCGCGCGCATATTGGTTGCGGATTCAATGGCGTGGACGATATTGCCCGTGCTAAAAGCGAAATTTACCAAGGTTTGAAAACCGATGGTTTGGCGATTTTGCCAGCAGAAGACGACAATTTGCCGATTTTTCAGCATGCAACCGCTCATGTGCAACAACAAACTTTTGGTTTGAATACGGGCGATGTTCACGCGGAAAATGTGGCATTGTCGCCATTGTCCAGCGATTTTGATTTGTGCTTTGCAGGGCAACGTGAGCGCGTGCATTTGTCGGTGGCGGGCAAGCACAATGTGGCGAATGCGTGTGCGGCGACGGCTTTGGCGTTGTCGGCTGGCGTGTCGTTGGCGCAAATTGGCGCAGGTTTGGCGGATTTTGCCAACATCAAAGGGCGTTTGCAGGCGAAGCAGGGCAAACACGGTGGCATAGTCTTGGACGACACCTACAACGCCAACCCCGACAGCATGAAAGCCGCGTTGGACGTATTGGCGCAAATGCCTGCGCCGCGCGTGTTTGTGATGGGCGATATGGGCGAATTGGGCGAAGACGAAGCCAAAGCCATGCACGCGGAAATTGGCGTGTATGCGCGAGATTTGGGCATTGAGCAAGCGTATTTTGTCGGCAATGACAGCGCAGCAGCGGCGGAACAATTTGGCGGAAACGGTTTGTGGTTTGCCGATAAAGAGCCGTTAATTTTGGTCATGCAGCCTGAATTGCCACAGGGTGCGAGCGTGTTGGTTAAAGGTTCGCGGTTTATGAAAATGGAAGAAGTGGTGGCGGCTTTGGTGGCGTGATGTTCAGGTAGCCTTTCGGTACGTGGCATTTTTTTGAAAGGTTACTGAACATTTGCCAGAACGCGGCGTTGCGCCGCCGCACCCACGCTGCGCCCGTAGTGATGGTGAGTGGTCAATTATAGTCGTTCACACACAAATAGTACCGCGTTGCCAGCTCCCTTATGTACTATTCGTACATGGCGGTCGCTGTCGCCTTGTCCTATTTCAATTTTGAACGACTATTAAAAATAGTCGTGTGCCGAAAGCCGAAAATATAAGAAAAAGGAAAACATCATGCAAAATCATCTGATTAACCAATTTCAACATCATCATGATTACCAACAATCACGCCTGAAAGCGTTTTTGGATACACCCACGCCCAGCGATCAGACCTGCCAAGTTCTAAATAATTGCTACAATACGGTCAATTCGGTTAGCAAATCGTGCCAACCAATCTTTCCATTTATAATAGCAATTAAAACGAGCAATGTTTAATACCCAATTCA
>JBHARQ010000083.1:0-5171 GCA_041831015.1 Simonsiella sp.
ATACGGTTCATTTGGTTTCGCAAGTGTTTTAAAATTCAGGCTGCCTGAAAATATGAAACTTGTTGTAATTCGGTTATAATTAGTTTAAGTATTCAATATTAATAAGTGATTTTTTGAATACGGTATGATTTCATTATTCGTCAATTCATCATGCAAATGAAAGGAATATTTATGAGTAAACATCATCACAAACCCATCCGTAAAGCCGTATTCCCTGTAGCAGGCATGGGAACCCGTTTTTTGCCCGCAACCAAATCCACCCCAAAAGAAATGTTGCCGATTGTGGACAAACCCTTGATTCAATACGCAGTAGAGGAAGCGATTGATGCAGGTTGCACGGAAATCATTTTTGTAACAGGACGTAGTAAACGCAGCATTGAAGACCATTTTGACAAGGCATACGAACTGGAAACGGAACTGCAATTACGTCAAAAAAATCAATTATTGGAACAAGTGCAAAATATTTTGCCTAGCCATGTTACTTGTCTGTACATTCGCCAAGCAGAAGCGTTGGGCTTAGGTCATGCGGTGTTGTGCGCTCAAGCGGCGGTCAATGATGAGCCATTTGCGGTTTTATTGGCTGATGATTTGATTGATGCACCACGCGGTGCGTTAAAGCAAATGATTGATGTGTATAATCAAACAGGCAGCAGTGTATTGGGCGTGGAAACGGTGCATCCGCAAGAAACGGGTTCATATGGTATTGTTGAAATTGCGCCGTGGCATGATTTTCAGCGCATTCAAAGCATTGTAGAAAAGCCAAAACCTGAAGAAGCACCTTCTAATTTAGCGGTCGTAGGACGCTATATTTTGACGCCGCGTATTTTTGAATTATTGGAAAATACGCCGCGTGGCGCAGGCAATGAAATTCAATTAACCGATGGAATTGCATCGTTATTGGAATATGAACCTGTGCTGGCGCATGCGTTTGAAGGGATTCGTTATGATTGCGGTAGCAAAATGGGTTATTTGGAAGCCACGTTGGCATTTGGCTTGAAACATCCTGATACGGGCGCGGAATTCCGTGATTTGGTGCGCCGTTATGCGGCTTTAGAAGGTTAAATTAAGGTTAAATCAATACACAGGCAGCCTGAAAATAGTATGCTCGCTATTTTCAGGCTGCCTGTTTTTTAGAAAATGATTTTGCTATGAATGTGATTTTGATACACGGTTTATTCACAGGTGCGTGGATTATGCGACCTTTGGGCAATTATTTGGCACAACACGGTTTAACGCCGCATTATTTTGATTACGCCAGCCGCGATGCGCCTCCAAATGTCCACGCTCAAGCACTCCAACAATTTATTACACAACATGATTTATTGCCTTGTCATTTTGTTGCCCACAGCTTGGGTGGTTTGGTGTGGCGGCATTGGGTGGACATCACACCTGATTGGACGGGACGCGCGGTTACGCTGGGGTCGCCGCATCAAGGCAGCGCGGTTGCCCAGAAATTGCACCAAATCATGCCCAATCTAATTGGTCAATCATGGGAACAAGGCTTGAACGGACAACTGCCTGAATGGACTCGCACCGACATCGCCGTTGGCAACATCATTGGCATCAACAGCACAGGTTTGGGCAAACTGATTGCGGATTTGCCGCAACCCAATGACGGCACCGTCGCTCAAAGCGAAACGGAACTTTCAGGCAGCCTGATTTGCAAAATTCATTGCGGACACACCAGCTTATTGTTTCATCCAACCGCCGCGCAACAAACTGCTTATTTTTTACATCATGGTCAATTTCAAATGCTTTAGAAACAAATTTGCTGTCTGGAAAGATGGTCTAAACCACTTGACGTTTGCTGATAAATCCATTTTTTTTGACAAAATTTAACATATTTTTAAATTTTCCCACCATCATCAACAACTCAAGAAAGCGTAAAGAGGTTTCCCATGAAAACGAAATTATCCATTTTAGCAACCATGTTATTGCTGGCAGCTTGCGGTGGCGAGAAAAAAGCCCCATCACAAGCAGAGAAACATGACCAACCGAATGCCGCTCATCAAGCGAAATCGGAAGAAAAACATGATAAGCATGATGATGAAATTGAAAAACGCATTCAGGCAGCCGTGAATGATAAACATGATGATGACGACGATGATGATAAACACGACAAAAAAGAAGGCAAACACGATGACCACGCCCATTGGACGTACACAGGCGAAGCAGGTGCGGCACATTGGGGCGATTTGAGCAAGGATTACCATTTGTGCAAAATGGGGCAAAATCAATCGCCTGTGAATATCAATCAATCCGAAGCCCACGCCACAGGAAGCCCCAGCGTGAAACGTGAACCTGCCAACGTGCCTTACGAATTGACCAATAATGGACATACCATTCAAGCCACACCGCTGGAATTTGGTAATTCATTAAAATTAAATGACAAAGAATTTATTTTACGCCAATTCCATTTCCACACACCAAGCGAACACACATTCAAAGAGCATCATTACCCAATGGAAATTCACTTCGTGCATCAAAATGCAACGGGTCAATTAGCCGTATTGGGCGTGATGGTGGCGGCTGGTGCGGAAAATCCTGCGCTCGTACCTTTTGTACAAAGCAAATTGGAAAAAGATGCCAAAGTGAAATTGGCACAAGCTTTGGACATTCAATCACTGTTCCCACAAAATACAGCGCATTTCCGCTTAAATGGTTCGCTGACCATGCCACCTTGTAGCGAAGGCGTGAATTGGGTAGTGTACACCACTCCAATCCATGCCAGCCAAGCGCAAATTGACGCATTACGCGCCGTTATGGGCGAAAATAACCGTCCTGTTCAACCCATTAATGCACGTTTGATTGTGGGCGAATCTCGTTAATATTGATTTATTAATTTAAAAAATCATCAGGCTGCCTGAAAACACATTTTGATATGTATTTCAGGCAGCCTGATTTATTTAATTTAAATAATTATTTTGATTTGCGATTTTCAAAATTTTCCATTCTGCGTTGTTGCAATTCTTGCAACTGTTTTTGTTGTGCAGGTGTCAAAACTTGGTAAATGGCATGACGTTTTTTCAACATTTGCAATTCACGTTCTGCGTGTTCACGTTCCATTTGCAAGCGTTCTTGCTGACGTTCTACAATCATTTGACGGGCAGCGGCTTCGTCAAAAGTTTTGTTGCTCATTAATTTTTGTTCTGCGGCGCGACGCGCTTCCATTTTTTGTTTGAAGCTGGCGTCATCACGATTGGCTTTGGGAGCGGTAGGTTGATTGGCTTCTACGATGGCTTTGATTTTGGCTTTTTGTGCATCAGTCAAATTTAACTGTTCAAAACCGCGTGGCAAATCTGATTTTTTGTGTTCGCGCATCATTTTACCGCCACGATGTTCGCCATTTGGATTGGCAGCAGTATCGGTCTTATTAGCGGCAAATGCCACACCAGCAGTCGTCATCAAAGCTAAAGTCGCGATGGTTAATTTTTTCATTGTTATAGTCCTTGTGTTTTGTTGTTTGGAAGACCTGAATGATACACCGTTTGATGTTAATCACTTTTTATCGCCGTAAAGGTTGCGTAAAAATTTTATCGCATCTGCAATCGGGTATTGATATTGGTTAAAATATTTAAATTTTGACAACAATATTATACAATTGCCCTTATTTTCAGGCAGCCTGAACGAATATTATCGTGAATTCTCAACTATCCCTAGACTTTGATGAGCCTAATTACCCACGCTTTGACCAATTATTGGGTAATGCCAACGCCGAACTCATCTATTTTCTGCAACAACCACACGACCAATTCATCTACATTTGGGGTGAAAAAGGGGTGGGGAAAAGCCACATCTTGCAAGCATGGGTGGGACAAGCCATTCAAGCAGGACATCGTGCCGTCTATATTGATGCCGACAAAACCAGCTTGTCTGCCCATTTGGTGTCGGATGCTGATTATGTTGCCATTGACCAAATTGAAAAATTACGCAGCAAAGAACAAGGTGTTTTATTCAATTTATTCAACACTTTTCGCAATAATCGGCGTGGTCATCTGCTATTATCATCTGATTTTCATCCTGCCAAATTGAATTTGCGCGAAGATTTACGCACCCGCGTTGCCTATTGCCTTGCCTACGAAGTGCAACCGCTCAGTCGCGAAGAAAAAATTAACGCACTCAACCATTTGGCGCACACCCGCCAGCTCCATATTGACCCCAAAATTTATGAATACCTACACGACCATTGGCGACAAGATATGAATAATTTATTGTCCATGTTTAACGATTTGGTTGCCTATTCGTTTACCATGGGCAAACCTTTAACTTTGAATTTAGTCAAACAACTATTAAAACAACAGGAAATCTCATGAGCAATCTCGCCATTTTTGATTTAGACCACACGCTCATTACCACCGACAGCGACAACGCCTTTCCCAAATTCCTCATTGAAAAAGGCTTAATGGACGCCGATTACGCCAACGCGAAAAACGAACAATTCTATCAAGATTACCAAGCAGGCTGCCTGAATGTTGCCGATTTTGTCCGTTTTGAAATTGAACCCATTATCCCATTTTCTGCTGACGAATTAACCAAATTGCATCAAGAATTTATGCAAAAATACATCGTGCCGCACATCACACCAATGGCAACCATGTTGGTGGACAGCCACCGCGCCGCAGGCGATACACTATTGGTCATTTCATCTACCAACGAATTCATCATCACCCCCATTTGCCAACGTTTTGGCATTAACAACGTAATTGGCACCCGTTTAGAAGTGGGCGCAGACGGACATTTTACGGGCAATATTATCGGCACCCCCAGCTTGCGCGAAGGCAAAATCACACGTTTACACGAATGGCTAGATGCGCGTGGCGAAACCCTGCAAAATTATGGCAAAACCTATTTCTACAGCGATTCCAAAAACGACCTACCCTTATTAGAATACGTTGATGAACCAGTGGCGGTGAATCCAGACGAAGTCTTGCTGGCAACAGCGCAAGAGCGCGGTTGGGCGATTTTAAATTTTATGTGATTTCAGATGCGCTTTGATTGAAAGATAACTAGAATATTTGCCAGAACGCGGCGTCTTGCCGCCGCACCCACGCTGCGCTCGTAGTGATGGTGAGTGGACAAATAAAAGCGTGAAGTTCACTTAAAATATTTCAGGCAGCCTTTCAGTACACGAAAAAAATGGAGCGGCGACGGCTCGTCGCCATATTTCAAAT
>JBHARQ010000084.1:0-6403 GCA_041831015.1 Simonsiella sp.
ACCCAAAAGCGTGGGTGCGGCGGCAAGACGCCGCGTTCTGGCAAATTTCAGGCTGCCTGAATGTCTTCGCCGTTTAGTTTTTTTAATAAGGGTTCGACTCGGTCGGGGTCATCGTTACGCAGTAATTTGCTGATGTCGTATTCTAGTTGTGTGATGTGGCTATTGACAATCACGTCTTTTACTGCCAGCAAGTTATTCATATTCATAGAGAATTTTCTTAATCCCAATCCCAGCAGTAAACGGGTGTAGGTGGTATCGCCTGCCATTTCGCCACAAATGGAAACGGCTTTGCCCATCCGATTGGCGGTGCGGATAATGTGGGTCAGGAGTTTAATCATGGCAGGGTGGGCGGGTTGATAGAGGTAGGCAACCATGTCGTCGTTTCTATCTACTGCCAGTGTGTATTGGATTAAGTCATTGGTGCCGATGGAAATAAAATCTAGATGTTTCAACAGGCTGGCTACGGTAAATGCCGCCGATGGGATTTCAATCATGCAGCCTAATTTGATTTCGCCAAAAGGTTCGCCGCGTTCGGTGAGTTGTTTTTTGGCGGTTTCTAAATGGGTTAGGCTTTGTTTTAATTCGGATAATCCTGAAATCATGGGAAACATCATGTTCACTTTGCCATGTATGGCAGCGCGTAAAATGGCGCGCATTTGGGTGCGAAACATGACGGGTTCGGCGTGGCATAGGCGAATGCCTGTTAAACCCAATGCGGGATTTAATGCGGCATTGGGTGTGCCATTGGCTCCAAACCAGCGTGGGTTTTTGTCCACGCCCAAATCTACGGTGCGAATGGTGAGTGGTTTGCCTTTCATTTTTTTGATGATGTCGCTGTACACTTGGGTAAGCTCTTCTTCTTCAGGCAGCGTGTCGCGGTTGAGATAGAGAAATTCGCTGCGCATCAAGCCAACGCCATCTGCTCCAAATTTGTGGACGGCTTTGACATCATCAGCCGTTTCAATATTGGCGAGTAATTCAATTTCTTCGCCATCTGCAGTGGCAGCAGTGGTATTTTTTAATTTATTAAGTTCACGTTGATGATGCTTAAATTCGCGCTGGCGGCGGCGGTATTCGTGTAAAACGAGTTCATCAGGCGCAATAATGAGTACGCCTGTGATGCCATCTACAATGACCCATTCGTGTTCGCTGATGAGTTGTCGGGCATTGCCCAAGCCAATGACGGACGGAATGTTCAGGCTGCGTCCTAAAATGGCGGTGTGGCTGGTTTGTCCGCCCATGTCGGTTACGAAACCTTCAATGCGCTGGTCTTTGAAAAAGACGGTATCGGCTGGGGATAAGTCGTGGGCAATCAAGACGGTATCTTCTAGCCATTCGGTTTCTAAATTGATTTCGGTGTGTAATCCTGTGAGGTTTTTTTGGATGCGTTCAACCACTTGCAACATGTCTTGTTTGCGTTGGCGTAGGTATTCATCGTCAATTTCGTCAAATTGTTGGCTTAAATGTTCGGTTTGGATTTTTAATGCCCATTCGGCGTTGATGAGTTTTTCTTCAATGATGTCAATGGGTTCTCGTGATAGGGTTACATCGGTCAGCAGCATGAGATGCAGTGAGATAAATGCGCCTAATTCGGTAGGGGCATTTTCGGGAATGGCACTGCGAAGTTGTTCTAATTGTTTGCGCGTGGCTTTGATAGCGGATTCAAATCGGATGATTTCGGCAGCAATTTCGGATTCTGCCAAGCTTAATTTGGGGACATCGGATTCGTTTTGGGCAACCAAATGGGCGCGTCCAATTGCAATGCCTTTGCCTGCTGCGTAACCGTGCAACACAATCATGTTATTCCCCTTCGCCGAAATAGTCGCCAATCAAATCAACCAAGGCTTGCATAGCGGCGATTTCGTCTGCGCCATTGGTTTCAATTTCAATTTCGGTGCCTTTGGCGGCGGCAAGCATCATTAAGCCCATGATGCTTTTGCCATTGACGCGTTTGCCGTTGCGGGTAACCCAGATGTCGCTTTGAAATTGTGATGCGGTTTGGGTGAATTTGCTGGATGCGCGTGCGTGTAAGCCAAGTTTGTTAATAATGGGGACGATTTGGGTTTGCATGGTAATGGGGTTCCGTTTCGTTGTGGTTGAGTTGGAAAAAGGGTTTTTGCTATGGAGTGTAATGTGTTTCGTGCCACGCCCCAAAAGCGTGGGTGCGGCGGCAAGACGCCGCGTTCTGGCAAATTTCAGGCTGCCTTTGGGTACACGACAAAATTTAAATACACTACATGGAGTGGCGACGGCTCGTCGCCAATATTTTTGAATTTTTAAATATTTTTAAATATTGAGTGTATTTGGAATATGGCGACGAGCCGTCGCCGCTCCATTTCCGTTGTGTACTGACAGGCTGCCTGAAATTCAGTGTTTTGCTGCGCCGCATCGGTAGCAATAGCGGTTGAATACGCTGCTGCGGGTTTGGCATTGGTCGCAGGGTTTGTACAGTTGGATACTGCAATGGGGGCAGTAATCCATTTGTTCGTTGCTGAAATCGAGTGGGCGTTCGCAAGCTGGGCAGATGTGTTTGGCTAAACGGGCTTGGGCTAGGTCGTAGTTGAGCTGGGCGCGTTCGGCTGGGGGTTGGGATTCTTCGGCTTGTTTGCGCTCTAGGTAGCGGTACATGGCGGTAATGGCGTAGCGTCCAATAAGGATGGTGATGATGATGCCAACCACATAGCGCACATAGCCACCGTAGCTCGGTAAATAGGGTACGAGTTCTACAAAAAAGGCAAATAGGGCAAACCAGATAAATCCCCATACAAAGGGAAACCATTTGGATTGTCGCTGGTGTTTAAATAGCCAACCTGCCGCTAATAGGAGGGGCAGGGTGATTGCCAAGCGGTAGAGGAAGATTTTGAGTTCGATGCGTCTGTCGTCTGCCTCTTTTAGGGGTTTGGCGGCGGTTTCTAATTCGGTTAGGGTGGTGGTGATTTGTTCAATACGTTGTTCGGTATTGAGTTTTTGTTGGCGTATGGTTTCTACTTGTCGTTCTAGTTCGCGTTCTTTGGCGATGAGTTGTTCGTAGAGCGCGGTTTTTTCAAAGACTTGTTGGTTACGCGCTTGGGTTTCGGTAACGTGGCGGGTGGCAAGGCTGGCTTGGTAGCTTTCTCGTTGTGCCAGTTTTTCGTTACGCTGTTTGTCTAGGGCTAATTCGGCTTGGGCGAGATGGTGTTGTTGTTCGTTAAATAGGGTTTCTAATTTGGTTTTTTCTTGTTCTAGTGGGATGTATTTGGATTGGTCGGTATAGGTTTTGAGCTCGCGATAGCTTTCTACTTTGGGTAAATCGTCCACAATTTTTCCGCCCAAGCCAATGAGAAAGCTGGCAAATACCACCGCCACCAACCATAAACCTCGCCGAAACCATGTTTCTGTACGGCGATTGCTGTCGGTGGGGAGTGAGGATTTTTTGAGGGGTTTTAACATAATGCGTTCCTTTCATTTTTCAGGCAGCCTGAACATTTAAATTATTCGGTAAACGTCATAATGCCTTGCAATGCGGCGGTTTTGACCACTTCGGTAAATGCCAGTAAATCGTCAGATTTGACGGAATGGGTAACGGCTTTAATCAGCATGGGGGCGTTTAAACCTGAAATCATGGCGGATTGTTGTGGCACAATCATTTTCATGGCGGCATTGCAGGGGGTTGCGCCAAAAATATCGGTTAGAATCAATACACCGTGTCCGCGATTGAGCTCAGGTAACATGGCTTGGGCGCGTTCGGTAATGATGTCGTGGTCATCATTGGGTTCTACATTGAGAATGCTAATGTGGTCAAAATTAAAATCGGGGAAAAAATGGCTGGCAAGCTGGGTATAAGCCGCCCCCAATGTTTCATGGGTAATAATTAATAAACCAATCATGATATTGCTTCGCTATTCATATAATGAAATGGGTAGTTTAACTGAATTTTATGGATTCAGGCAGCCTGAAAGGTAAAATTCTGTTATAAAACATCTTGAAATCAAAAAAGCTGCCTGAAAGTTTATCACTTCCAAGCAGCTTGATTTATAAACAAATACTTAACAACAACGACCGCCATTGCCACCGCATCGCCGTTTACGACAATAATCGTGGAATTGCTGTTCGGTCATCACGGGGGCGTTTGGATTATGCTTGCGTTGTTGGGCAACATAATTGGCGTAATCAGGAACGCCCACCATTAAATTGGCGGTCAATTTGGCTGTTTTCCACCATGCAGCCAGTTTAGCCTTCATGAGCCGCACCTGTTGTTCCATCACGATACACGGCTGGTACTTCTTTAGCGGTACTCCAACCCACTTTACGCGCTTTCAATGCCACGCGCACACCATACACCGCCACCACAACCACTACCGATAAAAACAATGCCGTTAAACCAGCATTCACATAATCATTAAACACAATGCGCGACATCGCTTCTGCACTTTTGGCTGGGGCAAGCACTTCACCTTTGCTCAACGCATCGTTATATTTGGCAGCGTGTGCCAAAAAGCCAATTTTGGCATCGGGATGGAATAATTTTTGTAAACCCGCAAAACAAGTTACAAATAACAATCCAGCCGCAGGCACCAAAGTTACCCAAACAAAACGTTCACGTTTCATTTTCACCAGCACCACCGAACACATAATCAATGCCACGCCAGCCAACATCTGATTGGCAATACCAAATAAAGGCCACAATGAATTAATCCCACCCAATGGGTCAGTTACGCCTGTGTATAAGAAATAACCCCACAATGCCACACCCATAAACGTGGCAATCAAATTGGCAGCCAAACTATCCGTATTACCAAATGGTTTATAGAACACGCTGCCCAAATCTTGAATCATAAAACGCGCAACGCGTGTTCCAGCATCCACTGCCGTCAAAATAAACAAGGCTTCAAACAACAAGGCAAAGTGATACCAAAATGCCATCATACCTGGCCCAGCAATGACTTGACTCATAATATTTGCCATGCCAACTGCCAAAGTAGGCGCACCACCAGCACGCGACAAAATCGTATTTTCGCCAACATCTTTTGCCATTTGCAACAATGCCGCTTCGGTTACAGGGAAACCAATTTTATTGCTAATCACACTGGCAGCATTTGCCGCATCCGTGCCAATCAAGGCAGCAGGGCTGTTCATCGCAAAATAAATACCGGGGTCAAGAGATGCTGCTGCCGCCAATGCCATAATGGCGACAAAACTCTCCATCAACATGCCACCATAACCAATCATGCGAACATGGGTTTCATTTTCCAACATTTTAGGCGTTGTACCTGATGAAATCAAAGCATGGAAACCCGATACCGCACCACACGCCACCGTTACAAATAAAAACGGAAATAAATTACCTGAAAACACAGGGCCTGTACCGTCAATAAATTTGGTTACCGCAGGCATATGCAAAGTTGGATTCACGATAATAATGCCAATCGCCAAACCCACAATCGTGCCAATTTTCAAAAAGGTCGATAAATAATCGCGTGGTGTCAGCAGCAACCATACAGGCAGCACCGCCGCCACAAAACCGTAAATCATAATTGCCCACGATAATTGCACGCCTGTTAAATCAAACCAATGTGCAAATGAGCTTTCTGCCACATCTTTACCGTAAATAATCGCCAGCATGAGTAAGATAAAACCCACGACTGAAATTTCACCAATTTTACCTGGGCGAATGTAGCGCGTGTAAATCCCCATAAATAGGGCAATCGGAATGGTGGTGGCAATCGTGAAAGTTCCCCATGGACTGTGTACCAAGGCTTTCACCACAATCAATGCCAATACCGCCATAATGATGACCATAATCATCAAAATGCCAATCGAGGCGATGACCCCAGGGATTGTCCCCAATTCTTGTTTGACAATGTCGCCCAAGGATTTGCCATCACGGCGCATGGAAACAAACATGACCATCATGTCCTGCACCGCACCTGCAAAGACCACGCCAAAGATAATCCACAATGTCCCCGGTAAATAACCCATTTGTGCTGCCAACACAGGGCCTACCAAGGGACCAGCGCCTGCAATCGCTGCAAAATGGTGTCCAAACAAGACACCTTTATGAGTGGGGACGTAATCCAAGCCATCATTATGGCGTTCGGCGGGGGTTAGCCGATTGGGGTCAAGTTGTGCCACGTTTTTGGCGATGTAGAGGCTGTAATAACGATAGGCGATGGCATAAACCGATACCGCCGCCGAAATCATCCAAATGGCACTCACTTCTTCGCCGCGACTGATGGCAAGTGTGGTAAAGGAGGCAACCCCCACCAATACCACTATGCCCCAAATCAGGATATTTTTTATTTGATTCATAATATTATCCAAATGATTAAAATATTGACTGATTAATTTATCTGTTGTTGAAAATAGTTGATATTAATTATCAAATTATTTTAAATATTCACTCATTTAAATTTAAAATGAATCA
>JBHARQ010000085.1:0-3123 GCA_041831015.1 Simonsiella sp.
AGGAACAGCAATCCAATTTTTTGATTTAAGGAAATTAATAGAAATCGTCCAATTTTCATCAAGAAAGTATGAGAAAAAATCATCTTTATTTGAAAAGACCATAATCAATCCTTGCTCATAAACGTAGCACACAATATCCGACAATTTTTTGATTTTACAAAAAGATGTTGGATACAAGTATCCGACCGACCATTCTATGGAAAACGCACCGTTCCGTGCCACTACCCTAAAGCGTGGGTGCGGCGGCAAGACGCCGCGTTCCGCTCAATATTCAGGCAGCCTGAAATAGGAAAAAATCTGTATTCATCATCTTGAAAATCATTCAAATGATGAATACAGATTATTTACTCAAACGCATCAAATTCGCAAAATACGTTCACCGCGACCAATGCCTGCCGCGCCAGTACGAACCGTTTCTAAAATCAAACCTTTAGACAAATTTTCCAAGAAACTGTCCAATTTTTCGCTCGTACCCGTTACTTCCACCGTATAGGTTTTATCGGAAACATCGACCACCGTGCCACGATAAATTTCTGCTAAACGCAACACTTCATCACGGTCTTTGCCAACCGCGCGAACTTTTACCAGCATCAATTCACGTTCCACATAATGACTGTCGTTCAAATCCACCACTTTGACCACTTCAACTAATTTGTTGAGTTGTTTGGTAATTTGTTCAATCACATGTGCATCGCCATGCGTCACAATCGTCATGCGCGACAAGGTAGCATCTTCGGTTGCCGCTACTGACAGCGAATCAATATTGTAATCTCGCGCTGAAAATAAGCCCACCACGCGACTCATTGCGCCAGATTCGTTTTCCATCAAAATAGATAAAATGTGTCGCATTATGGCACGCTCCTTGTATCGTAATCGCGGTCTTGAACATCGTTCACATCAGAATCGGCTTTGGTTTCACGCATATGGGGTGGCAATACCATTTCATTCAAGCCTTTACCATTACCCACCATAGGGAAAACGTTTTGTTTGCGGTCGGTAATGAAATCCATGAATACAAAACGGTCTTTCATCGCCAAGGCTTCACGCAATGCGCCTTCCACATCGGATTTTTTCTCAATTCGCATCCCTACATGACCATAGGCTTCCGCCAATTTCACAAAATCAGGTAGCGAATCAAAATAGGTTTCCGATTCACGATTGCTGTAATACAGTTCTTGCCATTGACGAACCATGCCCAAATAGCCATTGTTCAAGCAAATTACTTTAACTGGCAATTTGTATTGGAAACAGGTGCTTAATTCTTGAATATTCATTTGAATCGAGCCTTCGCCTGTGATACAGCACACGTCTTGCGTGGGGTCGGCAAGATACGCACCCATGGCATACGGCAAACCCACACCCATGGTTCCCAAACCACCCGAATTGAGCCATTGACGCGGACGTTCAAACGGATAATATTGGGCAGCAAACATTTGGTGTTGCCCTACGTCTGATGTGATGATGGCTTGATTATTGGTAACTTTTGCCAATGTTTGGACAACATATTGTGGCAAAATCAATTCGCTGTCTTCTGTTTCAGGCAGCCTTAAACAATCACGGCTGCGCCACGACTCCAGCGTTTTCCACCATTTTTCCAATGATGCAGCGTGGAAACGCATCTCTTGCTTGCGCCACATATTGAGCATTTCGGTCAAGACATTTTTCACATCGCCCACAATCGGCACATCCACTTTCACACGTTTGGCGATGCTGGATGGGTCGATGTCAATGTGAATGATTTTTTTCGCTTGTTCCAAAAATTTATTCGGCGCAGACACCACGCGGTCATCAAAACGCGCACCGATTGCCACCACCACATCGGCATTTTGCATCGCCAAATTGGCTTCATAAGTGCCGTGCATCCCCAGCATACCCAAATATTGACGGTCGCTAGACGGATACGCACCCAAGCCCATCAATGTGCCTGTACATGGCACACCCAAAGTTCGCACGAATTCAATTAATTCAGCTGACGCATTGCCCAATGTGACCCCACCGCCAAAATACACCAATGGGCGTTTGGCAGCCGCCAACATTTGAATCGCTTTTTTAATTTGCCCAATATGTCCATTCACCACAGGTTGGTAAGAACGGATAAAAATATCTTCTTGTGGGTAGCTGAATTTGGCTGTTGCCTGCGTAACGTCTTTGGCAACGTCCACGACTACAGGGCCAGGGCGACCTGTTTTGGCAATTTGGAACGCTTTTTTAATGGTCGGCGCGAGTTCATCAATTTTGGTAACCAAGAAATTGTGTTTCACACATGGACGTGAAATACCCACCATATCAATTTCTTGGAACGCATCCGTACCAATCATAGGCGAGCCGACTTGTCCTGAAATCACGACAATCGGCACGCTATCGCTATAAGCCGTTGCAATGCCTGTAATGGCATTGGTGGCACCCGGCCCTGAAGTAACCAATGCCACGCCTACTTTGCCACTGGCACGCGCATAAGCATCGGCAGCATGAACGGCGGCTTGTTCGTGTCGCGTTAAAATGTGTTCAAATTTATGTAATTGGTAGATGGCATCGTAGATTTCCAATACTGCGCCACCGGGGTAACCGAAAACGTATTCTACGTTTTCTGCTTTAAGACTTTGCACAAGGATTTGTGCGCCTGAAATTTGCATGACAACCTCTTTTGTTTTGCGTGAAAAATGAGTGAAAAACAAGGCTTTACGAATGTGTCGGTAACACAATTTGCACAGACAGCGATTTGCGGTACGCGCCTTGCACAAAATGGGTAACAGCGATTGTTGATTCAGTCAAATTTGGACGCTGGGTTATGAGAAAAAACGAGTGTTTACGATAACGCAAAGTGTTGTTTTTGACAAGGGGGATTGTTAAAATTTGTTTAGATTTTTCAGGTTGATTTGCTGCAATGCAAATAAGTTTAATTTTTTCTGTAAAATTTCAGGCTGCCTGAATTTTCTGCGGAACGCGGCGTCTTGCCGCCGCACCCACGCTTTTGGGTTTGTGGCACGGAACCATTTGCGTTCCAATTTGCAGGCTGGAGCGGCGACGGCTCGTCGCCATTTCTAAAATAAGCCACCAATTTCATTTTGATGAAATTCAAATATTTGGCGACGAGCCGTCGCGGCTCCATGCAGACTTGCCAAG
>JBHARQ010000086.1:0-4509 GCA_041831015.1 Simonsiella sp.
ATCTAAACAACAAACGCAAGACTTTTTAGATAGCGTCAGTATGCTTAATAATTTTAATCAGAATAAAAGGCTTGATTCAGGCAGCTTTTTCAGTTTCAAAATGCAACAGCAGAATAAGTTCAGGTAAAATACCCCCTCCACTTTTGCCATTTCATACCCATCATGACCAGCGAATTTCACCCTTTTAACCAGCTATTTGCCAGCGCACAAGCAGGCGATGCAGACTGTTTCAAAGCCGTAGCGGTGTGCTATGCGACAGGTTATGGCGTGGAAATAGACGAAGAACAAGCCCTCTATTGGTATAAAAAAGCATGGAAATTTCAACATCATAGCGAAATAGCGATCGCCATCGCCCATCTGTATTTTAATCAAAACAGCACGCGTAACGCCGTGTATTGGCTAGAAAAAGCGGTGGATTTGGGCAATGCCAGTGCCGCATTAGAATACGTGCGCCATTTAATGACACGCAAAAAATTAAAATCCGATATCTTACTGTGGCAATTATTGACCAAAGTCGTGTCCAGAACCGACATTTCCGAAGTACAGCGCAAATATACACTTGAAATGATTAAACAATTAAGCGAAATGTAAATCTGCTTTTTTAGTGCAATTATTTTAATTTACGTTGATTTTTGTTTTAGCAAGCTAATTTACGAAAATAAACGCAAAGTGTTGCGACCAATCCACAAATTAGGCATATAATCCCATTTTCTTCACAAACAACGGAGTATATTCCATGAAAAAAACTGCAATTGCTTTGATGAGCGCATTGGCTTTGGTGATGACCCCAATGGTGGCTTCTGCTAAACCAGCCTCAAAACCTGCTAAACAAAAAGCAGCACCGAAAAAAACCACTAAAAAAGCCCCTGCTAAAAAAGTAGCTGCCAAAAAAGCACCTGCTAAAAAAGCGCACTAATATTCATATTTTGATATAAGTCAGCCATTTTCTCGTTTGGAAATGGCTGATTTTATTTTCAGGCAGCCTGAAAATCCGTTAGAATACGATGGGGCTAATGACAGCGAAGCGGTGTCATTTTGCAGTTGCTTTTGCATCAAAAATCGCTCACTTCTGCGTTAAAAATACTCATCAGGTGTTCAACCTGATTCGCATTTTTGCCTTGAATTGACCGTTTTTGCTGACAAAATCAACATACAAAATAAATTGTCATTAGCCCTTACTTTTCCCACCAATGATGATTTAAAGGAACGACTATGGAACTGGTCTTTATCCGCCACGGTTTGAGCGAATGGAATGCCAAAAACCTGTTTACAGGCTGGCGCGATGTGAAATTGAGCGAGCAAGGCATCGCCGAAGCACAAGAAGCAGGTCGCAAATTAAAAGCGGCTGGCTACGAATTTGATATTGCATTCACTTCGGTTTTGACTCGTGCAATTAAAACTTGTAATTTGGTATTGGAAGAAAGCGACCAACTGTGGGTACCACAAATCAAAACATGGCGTTTGAATGAGCGTCATTATGGTCAATTACAAGGTTTGGACAAAAAACAAACGGCTGAAAAATATGGCGATGAGCAAGTTCACATTTGGCGTCGTAGCTACGATACTTTGCCACCCTTGCTTGACCCAAATGACGAATTTTCGGCACACAAAGACCGCCGTTACGCCCATTTGCCAAGCGATGTGGTGCCAGATGGTGAAAATTTGAAAGTAACTTTGGAGCGCGTGTTGCCATTTTGGGAAGACCAAATCGCCCCAGCTATTTTGAGTGGCAAACGTGTCTTGGTTGCAGCACACGGCAATTCATTACGCGCTTTGGCAAAACACATTGAAGGCATTTCTGATGATGACATCATGGCATTGGAAATCCCAACAGGTCAGCCTTTGGTGTACAAATTGGATGATAATTTGAAAGTGGTAGAAAAATTCTACTTGTAATTGAATCAAATCAAAAATCAGGCTGTCTGAAAGCGAAAGAGACTTTCAGGCAGCCTGATTTGTTTATTTCATGGCGCCACTCATCACGCGCACGTTGTAGCGGAACATATCGGCATAGGTTTTGGCAGCAGCGTCTTGCGACAGGGCATCTGAATACAATTTACCGCCTACTTTCACACCTGTTTCTTGAGCGATGCGTTGTACCATGCGTCCGTCTTTGATATTTTCGGTGAAGACGGCTTTCACATTTTCCGCCTTAATTTGACGAATAATGGCAGCGACTGTTTTGGCAGAAGGTTGTGCTTCGGTGCTGACGCCTTGTGGTGTGATGAATTTCACGCCGTAGCGTTTGCCCAAATAGGCGAAGGAGTCATGTCCTGTCAAAATTTTGCGTTGTGCGGCAGGGATGCTGTTAAATTGTTGACGGGCATAGCTGTCTAATTTGACCAATTCCGCTGAATATTGATTAAAACGGTTTTGGTAGTATTTTGCGCCAGCAGGGTCAACTTTCATCAAGGCTTTGGCGACATTGGCGGCATATTTTTGCATTAAAACGGGGTCGTGCCAAACATGGGGGTCAATTTCATGATGGTGGTCATGTCCATCGTTTTGATGATGACCGTCTTGCATAATTTCAATGCCTGAAATGCCTGTCGTGGCTTCTGAATAAGGGACTTTGCTGTTTTTAACGGCGCGTACCACATCGCCACTTTCTAATCCCAAGCCATTGATTAAAATTAATTTAGCAGATGATAATTTTTTGACATCGCCGCCCGTTAATTGATAAGCATGGGCATCGCCATCGGCTGGGACGAGATTGGTTACGCGCACACGTTCACCGCCAATTTGTTGCGCCACATCGCCTAGAATGCTGAAACTGCTCACTACGGGCAAAGTTTCTGCCCACAGGCTGCCTGAAAATAATAAGCCAATGGATAATACACTGATTTTAATTGATTTTGAAAACACTATTTTATCCCTAATGTTAAAATGAAAAAGGAATTGTACCGCAATTAAATGTTATAGTGTAACAAAATTGTGTAAGTATGGTTAATGATGAAGTGCGGACGGTTTCGTGCCACAAACCTAAAAGCGTGGGTGCGGCGGCGCAACGCCGCGTTTTGCGAATCATGACAAAATGTGTATTCTGCCGTAAAATCACGCATCAAATTGACACAAAATAAACACCATGATTTATCACAAGCAATTTATTAAAGAAACCACATTAACCGCCATCGCCATTTTTATTGTGGTGCTGGCGATTTTGGTGTTTACTCAAGGGATTAACTTGCTCGGACGAGCGGCTGATGGGCGCGTGGCGATTGATGCGGTATTGGCATTGATTGGCTTTTGGACGTTGGGAATGACGCCGCTTTTGTTGGTGCTGACGGCGTATATCAGCACGTTGACGGTTTTGACACGGTATTGGCGCGACAGTGAAATGTCGATTTGGCTGGCAAGCGGTTTGAGTTTGAAGCAGTGGATTAAGCCTGTGTTGTCGTTTGCGTTGCCATTGGCGGCGTTGGTGGCGGCAATGCAGTTGGCGGTGTTGCCGTGGGCTGAATTGCGTAGCCGTGAGTATGCAGAAATTTTAAAGCAAAAACAAAATCTTTCTTTGGTGGAAGCTGGTTCATTTCAGGCTTTGGGTAAGAAAAATGGGCGGATGTATTTTGTGGAACGTTTTGATACGGAACAGGGGGAAATGAAAAATCTCTTTATCCGTGAATTTGATGAGAAAACGGGGTGTGATAATGTGGTGTTTGCTAAATCGGGGCATTTTGATTTGAGCAATCATTTGCGGACGCTGGTGTTGCAAAATGGTTATCGTTATAGTGGGATTGCAGGGCAGGGGGATTTTGACCGTGTGTCGTTTGAGAAGTTGGATATTATCATCAGCACCACGCCGAAATTGGTGAATCCGATTGACCATCGGCGCACGATTCCAACGGCTCAATTATTGGGCAGTGATAATCCGAAGTATGTGGCGGAGTTGATGTGGCGGATTTCGTTGCCCATCACGGTGTTGTTGTTGAGTGTGTTGGCGATTCCGATTTCGTATTTTAATCCGAGGACGGGGAATTCGTATCATGTGTTGTTGGCGGTGGGCTTTTTCTTGTTGTATCAGAATGGTTTGACGTTGCTGCGTGATGCGGTGGAGGATGGCAAAATTGGTTTTTGGGTGGGGTTGTTGCCGATGCATTTGTTGATTTTGGGATGTGCGGTGGTGTTGTTGAAGATGCGTTCAATGCCTGCTCAGCCGTTTTGGAAGAGCTTGAAACAGGCTTTGGGTTTTAGAAAATTGTAATATCAGTAACGCGCCTACACACTGACTGAATTCATACTTATAAAAAACACATTGGTATTATTAAATAATGGCTATTTTTTGGAAAACACAATGTTTAAAAAATATTTAATTGCTATTTTATCTACATCATTATTACTTGGCTGTGATTTTAGACCATCAACCAAAGTCATAGAATATCAAGAAGAAGTAAAGCTGTCTGATGGTTCTATGATATGGGTGGATATTAAAAGGCATTACAGATTAGCAGGAGAGCCTTTTCAAAAAAAGAATTATTTACCAAGTATTGTAGAGATTAGTTGGGATACTGG
>JBHARQ010000087.1:0-10924 GCA_041831015.1 Simonsiella sp.
AAATTTGGTTAATGGTGGGTGTAAACACTCACCCTACGAAAATGGGTTCTGCAAAAGTTTCAGGCTGCCTGAACGCCAAAACTCAACTACGGAGAACGGACGAAACACGCGCCACCCACCTAAAAGCGTGGTGCGCGGCAAGACGCGCGTTCTACCTATTCAGAAAATATCGTGTACTGAAAAACTACTGACAATGCACATCGCTAATTTCATAACGCAAATCATTTCCTGTCTGTACATCAAAAATTACCACCGCCTTCGCCGCCCGCAAGCCGTCAAACAGTTGTTCACGGCAATACAAACTATTGGCTGCCTGAATACTCATCATGCCACGATTTTGGTCTTTGATTTTAACAGTAACCACTTGATTATCTAAATAAACAGATTCAATTTCGTGATAACCTGTAAACGCTGCTTTGGGCAATTTTTGTTGCAATATAAATACCGCATCGCTCAAAGATACCGCATTATTACCAACACTTTCGGCTGCTGCGGTTTGAGCGGTTGTGGCAGGTTTAGCGGTGGGCGTGGTTTGTGTTTTCAGGCTGCCTGAAACCGTTGGCTCGGCAACTGGCGTGGACTGACGCTCAATTACTCGCCAATCAGCCATACACATTTTGATGCCCAAAATGACCACTATTGCCGCCGCCCATTTTACCCATTGATGCCACGCAGGTTTGTCATCTAGTTCATCATCTTGATTTTGCTCGTTTTGTTTTTTCCTACGATACGCATGGGTAGCATTTTTTGCTCGCTTGCTTTGCTCTTTTCCAAGCTCGCTAATGTCTATACCCTTGTTTTGTAAATAATATTGCACCCAAAATTGAATATGCGTAAACCGCTTTTCGTCCCTTTGGGGCAATGTGCCGTTGGCAATCAGCGTTTGTAAACGTGTATGGGCAATAGTGTCGCCTGCTTGCCAAGCATCTTCCAAACATTTTCGCGCCAATGCCAATTGTGTACCACGCTGTTTGGGATAGCTTTTTTCGGCTTCTTTAATGGTCAAAATAGAAATATTGCCCTGTTTCATCAAATGCACAGACAAGGGCAAAGCGTCTTTGATGAATTGTTGCTCAAACAATTTGGCGGTAATTTCTGGGGCTTGCAGAACGAGTTCGGCTTGCCAACGCACGGCACGATAATCGCCCAAATCAGCAGCGTAATTGAGCCAGCCGATGCCTTCTTCAATGCTTTGCGGGACGTTTTTGCCTGTTAAGTACATCAATGCTAATGCCAATGTGGCGGTTGTGTTGATTGTGCTGGGTCGTTCAGGTTCGCCAACTTGCCGTTCGTTTTGCAATACTTTGGACAAAGAAGTTGTGCCGTGTGTGTGTAAAAATTGCACCAATTTTGCCGTCTGCAAAGGCGATAAATTTTGTGCAAGGGCGGCGGCTACTTTGGGCAAAGGCTTGGTATTGGACAAGCGCGGCACATTGATTTCTCTCTTTAAATCATCCAAAAATGGAGCTGGATTGAGCGTGCGTAATTGCTGGTATAAATTTTCAGGCAGCCTTGACTTTGCCAAATCTTCTGCTAATTCAGGGTCATCGGTTTGTATCTCAAACAATTCATACCAACGGCGATATTCTTGTTGGGCTTGATTTTGACAGCGTTTTAAAAACCGTGCTTCCTCATTGGAAATCGTTGGCGGATTGTCATCAATGGATTGGGCAAATGGGGGCAATTCTTCCATTTGCGGCACCACCAATTCTGGATAATCTTGCCAAAAATGCTCCGCTTCATCGGCAGACAAATTCGCCCACGCAGCCAAAATATCTTGGCTTGTGCCGTTGTCCATATTGCGTTTGCCCACGTCTAGCCAACGCTGATAAAAGTGCGTGTTTTGCCATAATTTAGCAGGCAAAATCATCACTTCATCGCCTTCGCCAATCAAAATCGGCACAATCGGCAAACTCAATTTGGCATCGGGCAAATGCAACCGCCACACAAATAGGGTCGCCCCAAACACGGGCATACCACGGCTAATGCTCGTTGGAATGCTGCCTGAAAATCGGGTACGTTCATTGGTAATGTGTTTGGCGTAGCGTGCCAATTCTGGGTCGTTGGGCGTGGTGTGTTTGAGCTGCCCCAATTCTGTTGCCCATTCGTGCAAAATTTCGGGCGGTGTGCGTCCTGATTTATCGTAAATCAATTCGGCAGGGCAACTGACAGGATTGTCATGTTCAAATAATTTTGCATTGGCTTGCACGAGTGCCGCCCACACCACACGCCCTTTTTGGTAAAGCTGTGGCACGGCTTGGATTTGTGGCATCAAATCATCGCCAAGTATCCATTTTGGTGGCAAAATTTGCCAATAATGTTGCCAATGCGCTGGTGTATTTTTTAAGGCTGCCTGAACATCAATCTGCAACGATTGGACAGTTTGCGGCAATATATCATCGGGCGACCATTTTTGATAATCGCCTGTTATCGTTGAAGAATAAACCGATTTTTCGGGTTCATCGTATTCACAAAATAAGCGTTCTAAAATGGCAACCAGCGGAAAATGTTGGTACACATCATTTTCACGCACAAAAATCGCCACAAATTCATACTCAAAACAATAGCCAAACACCGATTCCAACGCAGGATTTTCCGCAATAAAATCAGCGTAATTTTGCCAAATGGGCGCAATCCGTGCCAAACGTCCACGAACTTCGCCCAAATAAAATGCCAATAAAAACAAAAACTGTTGATTGGCAGGATTGCGTAAAAAATCATCACGATTAGGGCGTTTTTTTTCACGAATGTAATCAAGCAATTTGTCAATGCGATGCAGACTAGCCAGCGTGTAATCTAAACGGCATTTGTGCAATAAATCTTCATACGCCAAACCATTGCCAAACGGCTGTTTCGCGTGAAATTGATGCAAATACCACAAGGCACGCACGCTGTGTTCAGTGGGTGAATTTTGAGAGAGAAAGTCTGGATTGGACATGATGTCAGGCTGCCTAAAATAGTTGGTTGTGATTTGTCGGGAACGCGCGTCTTGCCGCGCACCACGCTTTTGGGAGGGTGGCACGGATAGGTTAGCGATAGTGCGAAATTTCAATAATACGCTATAACCAACTTCCATTACAAACGCTTGAAATACCAGCCAACGCCCACATTATATTTGATGCTATGAAATGCAAATGGTTTCGTACCAGTCACCAAAAGCGTGGGTGCGGCGGCAAGACGCCGCGTTCCCGTCAAAGTAAAGAAACGGTTGTTTCAGGCTGCCTGAAATTTTCTTTTTGGTGATTTTGCGTTAAAATTATACATTCCAATTCAGGTGTAAAATCATGACAAAATTTATTTTCGTAACAGGCGGCGTTGTTTCTTCTTTGGGTAAAGGCATCGCCGCCGCTTCTATTGCGACGATTCTGGAATCGCGTGGTTTGAATGTAACCATGCTGAAACTTGACCCTTATATCAACGTTGACCCCGGTACGATGAGTCCGTTTCAACACGGTGAAGTGTTTGTAACAGACGATGGCGCGGAAACGGATTTGGATTTGGGACACTACGAGCGTTTTATCAACGCCACTTTGACACGCAAAAACAGTTTTTCGGCGGGTCAAGTATATGAAAATGTGATTGCAAAAGAACGCCGTGGCGATTATTTGGGCGGCACAGTGCAAGTGATTCCGCATATTACCGATGAAATCAAACGCCGTATTTTTGACGGGGCGCAAGGTAAAGATGTGGCGATTGTGGAAATTGGCGGTACGGTGGGCGATATTGAGTCGTTGCCGTTTTTGGAGGCGATTCGTCAAATGCGTTCGCAGTTGGGTCGTGCCAATACCTTGTTTGTGCATTTGAGCTATGTGCCGTATATCGCGGCGGCTGGCGAAATCAAAACAAAACCAACGCAACACACGGTCAAAGAGATGTTGAGCATTGGTTTGCAGCCTGATATTTTGATTTGTCGCATGGACAGATTGTTGCCAGAAGATGAACGCCGCAAAATCGCGTTGTTCTGTAATGTAGAAGAACGTGCGGTGATTGGCAGCTATGACGCAGGCAGCATTTATGAAATTCCCGAAATGTTGCACAATCAAGGCATTGACACGATTATTTGCGAGCAGTTGCAATTAAATGTGCAACCTGCGGATTTGACCGAATGGAAGAAAATCGTTCACGCCATTCAACATCCGCAACACAAAGTGAATATTGCGATGGTTGGCAAATATGTGGATTTGACTGAATCATACAAATCTTTGACCGAAGCCTTGAAACACGCAGGCATTCACACGCAAACCGATGTGAATATTACCTATATTGACAGCGAAAACATTGAAAAAGACGGCACAGGCTGCCTGAAAGATTTTGACGCGATTCTCGTGCCGGGCGGATTTGGTTCGCGTGGCGTGGAAGGCAAAATTGCAGCAGCGCGTTTTGCGCGTGAAAACAAAGTGCCATATTTGGGCATTTGCTTGGGTATGCAAATTGCGTTAATTGAATATGCGCGAGATGTGGCAGGTTTGGCAGGCGCGAATTCTACCGAATTTGATTTGAAAGCCGCGCACCCTGTGGTTGCCCTGATTGACGAATGGCAAACCGCAGACGGCAGCGTAGAAACGCGCGATGAAAATGCCGATTTGGGCGGCACCATGCGTTTGGGCGCACAAGAAGTAGAGTTGGCAGCCGACAGCTTGGCAGCCAAAATCTATGGCGCAACAGAAATCCGTGAACGTCATCGTCATCGCTACGAAGTGAACAATCACTATGTGCCGAAATTGCAAGAAGCAGGTTTGGTGATTGGTGGTGTGTCGTCTGGGCGCGAGCGTTTGGTAGAAACGATTGAAATTCCAAATCATCCTTGGTTCTTCGCATGTCAATTCCACCCCGAATTCACTTCTACGCCACGCAAAGGACATCGTTTGTTTGAGGCGTTTGTGAAAGCCGCTTTGACGCATAAAAAATAAAATAAACAGGCTGCCTGAAACACCAATGGATGGATTTTCAGGCAGCCTGTTTCATTGAAAAATGAGAATTTTATCATGCAAAAAATAACCTTAATTGCCGCTATGGCAGAAAATCGCGTGATTGGCGCAAATAACGACATTCCATGGCATATCCCCGAAGATTTCGCCTTTTTCAAACAATACACATCAGGCAAACCCGTGATTATGGGACGTAAAACATGGGACAGCTTGCCACGCAAACCCTTGCCGCAACGCCAAAACATCGTCATCACACGCCAAACCGATTGGCAAGCCGATGGCGCAACCGTATGTACCGATTTAGCGGCGGCGTTGGCATTATGCGGCGATGCGGCGGAAGTGATGATTATCGGCGGCGCACAAATTTACGCGCAAGCCATGGCGATGGCGACCGATTTGCGCCTGACCGAAATCAAACTGACGGTAGCTGGCGATACCCATTTCCCCGAATTTTCCCCGCACGAATGGCACGAACAATCTCGTGAACAACACATTTCACAAAAAGGCATCGTGTTTGATTTGGTGCATTATTCGCGCGAAAAAAACACGCAGGCAGCCTGAAAACACATTGCTGAAATGTTGCCGTGAACGCGGCGTCTTGCCGCCGCACCCACGCTTTTGTGTGGTGGCACGGAACGGTATGTTCTCCGTAGAACGGTCGGTCGGATTCTTGAATCCGACATTTTCATGACAATCAACAAATTGTCGGATACAAGTGGGTAGGGTGGGTGCTTGCACCCACCACATCAATTTATTCCCGTTTGGTTAATGGTGGGTGCAAGCACCCACCCTACGATGTATAAAATTTCAGAACTTGGCAGCTTCGTAGATACGGTTAGCGACAGCGTAACCGTACGAATGTTTCTGTGAAATTTCAATGACATTCGTACGATTACGGCTTACGCCTAATCGTACCTTGTATCTTTCCACCTGTGTGGATAAAAACGTATTATGCACACAAAATAGCTTGGCAGGATATTGCATCGTACCTGAGTGCCTAGACACTGTAACGTAGATAAACCTGCCCAGCTTCCCATCATTTAATCTGAACAGTATCCAAGTGCACGGTATCGCCCGTAGACACTGCATAAACAAGGAAAGACGTATGATGAGTTATGTACATTTTATCGGTATTGACGTTTCTAAAGCTAAATTAGACGTTTCTTGGTTGAAAGACACACAAAAATTTCGCTATCGTAGCAAAGTGATTAGCAACGACCCAAAAGGTTGCATTCAATTACTTGAATGGATTCGTAAAAATATTACGACCGATTTAAGCACCATCCGCGTTGTGTTAGAACCAACAGGGGTGTATCACGAATTATTGATTTATTTTTTACATGATAACGGCATTCAAGTCTGCCTTGCCAATCCTGCTCGTGTAGCTGAATATGGCAAATCCATTGGAGCTGTACACAAAACTGATAAAAGCGATAGTCAAACATTGGCACGTTTTGGTATCGGTGTGGGCTTTGAAGCGTGGCAGCCTGAACCGTTACATATTCGTCAATTAAAAGCCAAATTGGCTCGTTTAGATGCCTTGCAAACAGATTTACAACGTGAAGACAATCGTTTGGAAAAAGCACAAATTGGCAATGTGCCTGATGAAGTCATGTTGTCCATTTATCAAATCAGAACCGCATTAAACAAAAGCATTGCTGATTTAAAACAAGATATTAACAATCATATTGACCGACACCCAGATTTAAAACACGATATTGAATTACTCAAAACCATTCCAGGTGTGGGCGACGTGATTGCACCACGAATGGCGATATTGTACCGTAGCAAATCCTTTCAAAGTGCTTCGCAAATGGCTGCGTTTTTAGGTTTGATACCGAAAGAGCGGACATCAGGTAAGCACAAAGGTAAAGTACGCTTAAGTAAACAAGGTAACAACAAAATGCGTGCGTTGCTGTATCTCCCTGCGGTAGTTGCTAAACGCTGTAATCCTGACATTAAGGCTTGCTGTGAGCGTTTGCTCAATCGCGGTAAAACGCAAATGCAAGTGATTGGCGCAGCTATGCGTCATTTGGTGCATATTTGCTTTGGTGTGTTGAAACATCAATCAGTTTATCAAGTCCAAACTGTAAAAATTTAAATTTGGACTTGACTGGAAAGACAGTATCTACGGGACTATGTTACGTTTATTTAATTCTCCAAACAAAATTTAAATTCACAGGAGCGGTACTTGTTGTATCAGTATTATCATTTTTTAGATTTTGAGTTTCTACAGATTCTGATTCATCATCATGATTCATTTCTTTTTCTAAAATCACTTCTAATTCATCAGCTACATTTTCTAATGTAGGTAAATCAGCCAAACGAATAACACGCCGCTTTTTAACTTCCTCAATAATCAATGGCTCAATAAGATTCTCTGCAAAGCTTCCACGCGAAGACGCACCATACATATCACGAAGAATATCCACAGATAGTTTTTCTTGTAATTTTGCCAAAACTTTTTCAGCTTCTGCTGTACTCAATAAATAATCTTGAGCCAAACGAGTAAATACACTACCTAAAATATCTTGCATTTCTTTGCTATCATCTTCAATAAGATTATCCATAATCGCTGATGATGCCTTATTTGCTGCCATACCACCAGCAAAAGAGCCTAAAATACCACCAATGAAGGCACCTGCTGCTGTTCCAATAATAGGTACAGCACTACCAATGGCAGCACCAGCAGTTGCTCCACCCATCCAACCACCTGTCCCACCTGCTACACTAGCTGCAGTATTGGTTACATTTTTAAAAACTTGCGCGCCAGATACACGCCCCTGAAACATACGGAATAAATCAGCTGATGATAATACACCAACTGTAATAACACCTGTAACTACATTACCACGCAAAAATTTACTTAAATGATTTGATGCAGCTACACCATAAATAGATGATTTACCAACACTTGCACGAAGTGTATTAGCTAATGCTTGAGTTGTCTTATTACCTAATTGTTTAACTACCCAATCCGTTGCAGGACGTAAACTTTGTTCAATACCTGTTCTTCCTATTTGTGCGGTAGCAATACTAGTTACCCATGCAATACCACCTACTTTTAAGCCAGAGTAACAAGCAGATTCTAATGCTACATCAAAATCTTCCCCTGACCAAATCGCAGTTGCAAAAGAAATAACCGCAGAAATACCCATAGCAGTTCCTGCAACTTTAATCCCATTTACTGCATCAAAAGTAATACTTTCTACAGTACCAAATTTAGCAATATTTTTGGCTTGAGCATAAGTGAAAGGGCTTTCTTTAATAGTTTCATCTGCCAATTTTTCTGCAGCTTTTTTAATTTCTTCTTTTGTTCCAGAAATACCAAATTGTTCGGGATTTCTTTCTACTCGTTGAGTAAATGATTGTTTTGCATCTAAATAAAAATCTTTTGGAACTTCAATTTGCATTGGAGAACCATCACTATTCCAATAACGGAATTTATCTCCCTCAAAGCATTCACTGATACATTTACCACCACCATTACAGAATTTAGTTTGAATTTGTGTACCATTTACCAAACGGTCTGCGCCATTTTTGAGATTATCATCGCCAATAATTTTTGCATCGTTTCCTGTAAAAACATCATATAAATGATTGGCTTTTTCCGCAGCAAATCCATGCCCACGACTGCCCATCATACGCACATTATCCGCATAGATTTCAGAAGATTGCATATTACCTGCTATTGTTCCTGCGATGTCTTTTTTGTCCAAATTACTCATTGTTATCTCCATATAATAAAAAATAGAAAATTAACATTATTTTCAACACTCAATTAAACTCAGAAATTAAATAATTGGGTGTTGGTTACTTGTGTAGGATAGGCATTTATGCCGACGCATATTCTACAAATTTGAAATCGGGTGAGCAACAAGTGCTTATTATACGAAGAACGCACCGTTCCGCACCACCCACCCAAAAGCGTGGTGCGCGGCAAGACGCGCGTTCCCGTCAATATATCAGCGAGTAGGGTGGTCAGAGTAGGGCGGTTATTAAAAAAGGTGGGTTTGCACCCACCTTGCGTTGATATTTTAATCTTTAGTGAATCACTTGTTGCTGCCAAGCCAATTGTTCCCATTTTTGGCGATAATTTTGCAGCTCTTCAAATTCATCAAAATCATCTGCTAAACCACGTTGTTTGATTTCATCTAATAAATCTGCTAATAATTCAATTGGTTCAATTTCTGTACCAAACAATTCTGCATCAAATTGTACACCCACCAAATGTTGGTCGTTGTCCATTTCAATTAATGTTTCATACATAAAATCAGCCAAATTGATTTCAATTAAATCATAATCTGCCCATTCTTCCTGCTGACATGCTTTGGCGGCGGTGGCGTTGTCCCAGAAACAATAAACGGTTTCGGGTTCGCCCAATTCATTGTTGTAGCTTTCTGATGGGCATTCTGCAAAAAAAGTGTCTTGGTCTTGTAATGTGTACACCACGGCGGTTTCTACGATGCGCTGCACAAAAGCGGTATAAGCGGGGTCGTTGATGATTTCGTGTTTCATACTTCGGTATCTTCCTCTATTTCTTCGGTGATGGTATCAGGGGTTTGCATGGTGTTTTTGATTTCCTGATACAGGGCGCGGAAATGTTTGGGTGGTTTGTTTTCCGCTTGCTCTTTGCGTGTGTTGCGTACCAAGGTGCGTAAAGTCGGCACATCGGCATGGGGATAATCGGCGATGAATTTGGTAAGTGCTTCATCGTTTTCAATCAGGCGGGTTCGCATCATTTCTACGCGTTGCAAAAATGCGTTATGTGCTTGATTGTCGCCTTTTAATTTAGCCAAAAATTCACGAATGGGCGCGGCATCAATATCGCGCATCAATCGCCCAATGTATTGCGCCTGACGCTTGGTTGCACCGTTGGACGTGATTTTTTTGTAATCTTTAATGGCTTGATGCAAATCTTCAGGCAGCCCGATTTTTTTCAAGGTTTGGTCGGACAATTTGGTCAATGCCATGCCCAAATCTTGTAATTCATCCATTTGTTTCTTTTTGGCGGTCTTGCTGACCCATTCTTCGTGTTCGTTTGCCATATAATTTGATACGATTTGATTAATAATGAAAGTAGGGCGTATTTTAGCGCAAAAATCGCATGGTTTGGGCGTTTTCAGGCTGCCTGAAACTTAAATTAACTCAAATTTGCCCGATTTTGGATTGAGCAAAAACCCTTGTTGCGCCGCTTGCAGCATCGGCAAATCCACTTTGGCATCGCTGTATGCCACGCTGTTTTGCCAAACCTGTTCACCGAATTGCGCGTTAATGCGGCGTACTTTTGCCACATTATGACAATTTTCCCCGTCAATTTTTCCCGTCAAGCAGCCTGAAACGCTCGCCATGTTCGTTCCCAACACCGCCGCAAATCCCTGTTGCGCCGCCCACGGCAACAAATACCAATCAGGCGACGCGCTCACCAACACACACACATCGCCCTGCGCCTGATGCGCTGCCAATTTTGCCATCCCTTCAGGGCGCAATAATTGGGGTAATTCGGTGGTGGCAAATTCGGCGGCTTTGCGTTCCACGTCTGCCACGCGCCAGCCGCGCAAAAATGCACCAATCACACGCTCTTTCGCTGTTGCATTGGACACCCAGCCCAAAACATAGCCGACCATCACAGGCAGCAACCACACGCATTTCCAATAAAACAACACTTGATTTTGACAACAAAATTTTAAAAATGGCAACACCGTATCCGTACGCGTGAGCGTGCCATCAAAATCAAAAAAAACGTAACGAGAAGACATGATTTCACTTTCAAAACATCATGATAAAAGAGAAACGGGAACGCGGCGTCTTGCCGCCGCACCCACGCTGTCTTCGTAGTGATGGTGAGTGGTATATTGGCGGTTTTGCGCTCTATCGCCGCGCGGCGACTTACTTTTTAAAAAAGTAAGCCAAATAATAGGGGCTAATGACATTTCATTTTACACTTGCTTTTGCATCAAAAATCGCCCATTTCTGCGTTAAAAATACTCATCAGG
>JBHARQ010000088.1:0-5909 GCA_041831015.1 Simonsiella sp.
TATCTGTTCTCTGAGCTACGAAACGGGCTTTAAACTTTGCACATGGTCGGATACGAGATACAGATAAGCTGTTTCATTGCTATGATACTCGATTTTGAATATACAAGGTCGGATTCTTGAATCCGACAATCCGCGTGTTTCGGTGGCGAGTGTCGGATACAAGTATCCGACCTACACAGAACTTGGCAAGTCTGAACCTAAAGCGTGGGTGTGGCGGCAAGACGCCACGTTCCCCTGTATGAAGTTTCAGGCTGCCTGAAATGAAATTGGTTTGATGAATTAAAAGAATAACTGAAATTTAAATTCTGATGTTTACTTTTCAAGCTCCCCCTTATTTTTTTATTTCAGATGTGGATACTGTGAATGCCCACGTCAGCCAATTTACGCCTATTTATTGCTCTCGTTATTTTGCAACGCGTTATGAATCGCATACGCAGCCTTTGCATTACACCAGTCGGGTTTTGCTGGAAGCTGGGGATATTGTTTTGCATTTGGTGGAGGAGCAGGGGCGCGTGGTGGCAGCGCAAGCCGCACAGGTGTGGGGAACGTTGTATTATGATGATGGTTCGCCAATTGGGGCGGTGTTGGTGCCGCCGCATCAGGTGGAATTGGGGGATTATTATTTATTTACCAAGGTCGATGCGGCAGGTAAGGAGAAGGTTTATTATTGTAATAAGAACACGCTGACGCAAAAGCAGATTTATCGTAATGTGGAATTTTTGAGCCGTTCGCAACCCACCGCTCAAATGTGGCTGCCTGAAAAAGAGGTGATTGTCGATAGACCGATGATGTCTAATATGTTGCCTTATCCTGACCATGTGAGCGAGCAGTTTTTTCATTCGGCGGTGGTGCATTATGCGAAACAGGGCAATCCTGTGAGTTTGTTTGCGGCGGCGTTGTGGCTTCGCGCACAAGGCAAGGCGCAGCAAGCGATTCATGGTTTGCAAAAGGCAGCAGAAAAGCATTTTTCATTTGCTTGGCTGGAGCTGGGTTTTGAATATAATGATAATGGCATGTTGGGACATCATCCTGATAAGGCGGTGGCTTGTTTCCGTCAAGCGGCGTATGGTGGTTTGCCATTGGCGAATTACCATTTGGCTTTGGCGCATATTGATGGGAATGGGGTGGAACAGAGTGATGCTTTGGCATTGACCCATTTGCATAAAGCGAAAGATGGTGATATTTGGGTAGCGTATTTGGCGTTGGCTTTATATTATCGTTCAGGGTCGTTTAATCATTTGCGTCCGCCGAGCAGTCCGTATCGGTCGCATTCGCCAGCCCAATTGAATGCGCCATTGGCAGCGAAATTATTATTTCATATTGCGGATAAACCTTGGATAGGCGCACCCATTGCCACTTATTATCTGGCAGAATGCTATCGTACAGGCGAAGGTGTGCAAATGGACAAAGATTACGCCAAAACATTGTATAAACAAGCTGCTGAATTAGGCGATATTCGCACAGAAGAAATCCAATATGCAGCTTATTACAATGGCGAAGTGGAGCGATTAACGCAGATTGCAGAAGATAATCCGTTGGTATCCTATCTATTAGGGCGCATGTATTGGTTTGGAGAATTTGCACCGAAAAATTTTGAAATTGCCAAACGATATTTGAAAGTAGCGGCAAATTCAGGACATCGTTGCGCGAGAGAAGCGAGCCAATTACTACAAAATGCGCGTGAATATTGGAAAACTTAAAAACAGGCAGCCTGAAAACCAAAATAACGTTTTCAGGCTGCTTTGTTGTCAAAAGTGAGCTGAATATTGACCAGAACGCGCGTCTTGCCGCGCACCACGCTTTTAGATTGCGGCACGTTGTCCGTCCGCGCTCCGTAGGATAAATTTTTATTTCGCTGGACGCGTAGTCCTTTCAGGCAGCCTGAAAATGTGCTGATTAATGCGATTCAGGATTAGCCAACCACGCGGTTTCATTATCCGCATCGGTATAAAATTCCTGTTTCCAAATCGGCACTTCCGCTTTTACCGTGTCAATAATGTAGCGACACGCAGCAAACGCAGCGTCCCGATGCCCAGCCGTAACGCCCACCCACACCGCCATATCGCCAATATCCAAACGCCCTACCCGATGAACGCACACCGCGTCTTTAATCGCAAATTGTTGTTTCGCTTGCTCAATAATCACGTTGCCCTGCGTACGCGCTAATTCGGGATAGCTACTGTAAATCAAATATTCCACGCCTTTGCCGTCATTGTGATTGCGTACCCAGCCTTCAAAACAGGTAAACGCGCCACAACTTTCGTGTTGCGTCAGTTGCTCGCGCAAAGCGTTTGCATCAATCGTTTTTTCTGTAATATCAAACATTTCAACCTCCTGAAACGGGCGGAATAAACGCCACCGTATCGCCATCAACCAATTCCGTTTCCCATGCCACAAACGCATGATTGACCGCAGCGCGTAGGCGATTTTGGGGCAATTCAAAACCATATTGTTGTTGCAATTCGGCATACAATTCGGCTGGATTTTGCGCGGAAGTAGTGCGCGTTTCTTGCTCGGTTTGCGCTTGTTCGCGTAGCGCGGCAAAATATAAAATGGTCAGAGTTTTCATAATTAAATCATTGTCTTAACGGTTAAATTCGCTTTTGCCACCCGATTTATGCACCAACTGAATATTGCCAATCACAATATCGTGGCTCAAAGCTTTGGTCATGTCGTACACAGTCAGCGCGGCGGCGGATACGGCGGTCAATGCTTCCATTTCCACGCCTGTTTTGTGGGTAACGCCTACTTCGGCGCGAATATGCAAACTGCAATCATCATCTTGATAATTCAGATGAATTTTGCAACGCTCCAACATCATCGGGTGGCACAATGGAATGATGTTGCTGGTGTTTTTCGCTGCCATAATGCCCGCAATTCGCGCAATTTCGGTAATCGTGCCTTTGGCAGTTTGTCCGTGCGCGGCTTGGATTTGCGCGTACACTTCGGGCGGGAAATGCACCGTACCTTCGGCAATGGCAATGCGTTTCGTAATGGATTTGTCGGACACGTCCACCATGTGCGTGTGTCCTTGTTCGGTTAAATGTGTGATTTCTGACATATTTTTCTCGTTAATGATTTTCAGGCTGCCTGAACGATTTGAGCGGCTAAAACAGCGCGTTCAAATTCATCAGGCGTATTAAAATGACACAAATCCGCCCAATCTTTCGGCAAATCAATGGTTTGATGTGGTTGCGATTTGACAAAATGCTGAACGCGCTTGTTGCCACTATCCAGCCAAGTTTTCAGGCTGCCTGAAACCGCCACCGACCAATGCGCCAACAACGGCAAAAGCTGTTCCCCGTCTTGCAACGCGGTAATGCCTTGCGTGAAAACCGTTTTATCGTGCGCCAAATTTAATTGCGCGATAATTTGTTCAGGCAACAACAAAGTATCGCACGACATCACATAAACGCCTGAATAACCGCGTTTTTCTGCCAAAACAAGCGCGGGCAA
Organism: Simonsiella sp.; assembly: GCA_041831015.1. Taxonomy (GTDB): domain Bacteria; phylum Pseudomonadota; class Gammaproteobacteria; order Burkholderiales; family Neisseriaceae; genus Simonsiella. The sequence continues at coordinate 3,457 of JBHARQ010000088.1, forward strand.
AATCGCGGATAACGCGCCTTGTTTGTCGGGTAACTGGTCAGGTAAATATTCTGCGCCATCGGTGTCGGGATAACGCTCGGTGTCCGCCGCCAACCACACAGGACGTTGCGCGTTGGCGACTTGTCGCGAAATCAGCGTTTGCCCATCGTAGCGCAAAAGCGGTTTCGGGCGACCCATGCGCGAACTGCGTCCGCCACATAAAATCAGTAAAGGTTCGGTCATTTTCAGGCTGCCTACAAAATTTAATTTATCTGCTTTTATTTTGCCTAATCACACGAATTTTGCGCTCAAATGGCACACGATGATACACATCAGCCATACTCAACGTTAAATCAATGCTTTCCAATTCAATTTCATCATTTTCCGCAAAATACTCAACCGCTTGCCAATTTTGACGGCGACGATACACCACCACGCGCGTAAAATTTTGTTCTATCAATACATATTCTTGTAAGGATGAAATTTTTTGATAATCCAATAACTTAATTGTCATATCATTTTCGCGCGTGCTTTCCGACAAAATTTCCACAATCAAAATCGGTTTGCCAGCCTGAAATGCGGAACTCGTGTCGCAATCCACGACAATATCAGGATAATAATAATTACCATCACATTGTACGCGCCAATCGCTCGCAAACGGCACACAAGACCCTTGCGCCAATTTTTGCCCTAATTTCATGATTAAATTCAATGAAATCATATTGTGTCGATTGGACGCGCCCGCCATTGCCACAACTTCGCCATTGATGTATTCATAACGGACATCAGGGTCTTGACTGTAATGAGCAAGATAATCTTGTTCGCTAACTATTTGTTGTTGCAAGGTATTCATGATTTTATCCTTTTATGGATTACGCCTTATCCCATATATTAAACACGCGCGTAAAACCACAACTTTCAATGCGGGGGTCTAATTGTTTTTGAATGATTTTTTCCCAAGCCGTGCGACACGCGCCCGTTGAACCTGGTAAACAGAAAATCAAAGTTTTATTCGCAATGCCAGCAGTTGCACGTGATTGAATGGTGGACATACCAATCTCTTCAAACGACACCGCACGGAACATCTCGCCAAAACCATCAATTTTCTTATCAAACAATAATTCCACCGCGTCAGGCGTTACATCACGCGGAAACATACCCGTTCCGCCCGTAATCAGCACCACTTGAATGTCGGGATTGGCAATCGCCACCGATACTTTCGCGCGAATATCATACAATTCATCGCGCACCAAATCGCGCGAATGCAAAACGTGTTCCGCATTTTGCACGGCTTGCGCGAGATAGTTACCGCTACCGTCTTCTTTGGCGGTGCGGGTGTCGGTTACGGTCAAAATATGCACATTCAATGGACGAAACGCGGGCGCAGGTTTTTTGAATGGATTGTCTTGGTCTGGAATCGGGTTAGACATGATTTAGCCTCCTGTCATGGATAAATTGGTGATTAAGCCGACTTTTTTGTCGTGCAAATAATGGTGTTCGGGTTTTTCTAACATCAGTTGATGTAAATGTTGCGCCAAACCGACACGGTCGTCAGCGCGTAAGTATGGGCGCAAATCATACGCCACGCCACCAAATAAACACAAGTGCATTTTGCCTTGCGCGGTAATGCGTAAACGATTGCAACTGGCGCAAAAATCTTTGCTGTATGGCGCGATAAAGCCCATTCCGCCTGCGTAATCAGGGTGGTAATACTCACGCGCTGGCCCAGCGTGTTGGTCGCGTGGGCGAAGTTGCCAACCTTGTTGAATTAAGCCTTGTTCAATACTGCTGGCGGACAAATGCTGTTGCGTGAAAAATTGGAAATTATCGCCTGTTTGCATCAGTTCAATAAATCGTAAAGTAACGGGGCGATGTTTCACAAATGCCAACGCTTCGGGCAACGTGCGTTCCGCGTATTTTTTCAGCAATAATGTATTGATTTTAATATTGTAAAATCCGCTCTCTAAAATATGGTCTAAATCGCGGACAATGTTGTTACATTCGCGTTTACCTGTGATTTGGTAAAACGTTTCAGGGTCAAAGCTATCAATGCTGATATTGAGTTTATCCAAACCTGCTTGGCGGTATTGCGGAAATAATTTGCCTAATTTGAATGCATTGGTGGTTAAGGCAATGCTTTCAATTTCAGGATTGGTGCGACACGTTGCGATGATGTCGGTTAAATCGGGGCGCAAAGTCGGTTCTCCGCCTGTTAAACGGATTTTGCGTGTGCCGTTTTGTGCGAATACGGCTGTGAGCGTGGCAATTTCCACTACGCTCAATTCATCGGGCTTCGCTTTACCTTGATAGCCGTCAGGCAGGCAATAAGTGCAACGGTAATTGCACAAATCGGTTACCGATAAACGTAAATAGCTTAATCGGCGGTGGAATGGGTCGGTGAGATTCATGGTGTGTTCTCGGTTTCAGACTGCCTGAAATTTTGTTATTCAGCTAAATAAAATTCTATTTCAGGA